>NZ_JBFAXU010000023.1:143939-167943 GCF_040680975.1 Streptomyces sp. NPDC051921 | reverse complement strand
GCTTCGAGGAGCCGGTCCGTCTGGAGCCGGTCCAGCCAGGCCCGCAGCCGCGGCCGGCCCTCGGACTCGATCGTGTCGTGGTCCTTCAGGCCCCACTGGCCCTTGAACAGCGCCGCCTCGTCCAGCCAGCTCGCGTACTCGGCGAGCTGGATGCCCTTGACGACCCGCGTGCCGAGGAAGGGGGGCTCGGGCACGGGGTTGTCGGCGGCGACGTCCGAGCGGCCGGCCGGCTCCGGTTCCCGCACGTCGAGAACGGGGGCCTCCCGCTTCGGGACCCGGCGCTGCTTCAGCTCCGGCAGGCTCGCGCCGGGCACGCCCCGCTTCACGCCCATCAGCGCGTCCATCAGGCGCAGGCCCTCGAACGCGTCGCGGGCGTAGCGGACCTCGCCCTCGTAGATCTCGTGCAGGTCCTGCTCGACATACGCCCTGGTCAGAGCAGCGCCGCCGAGGATCACCGGATACCGCTCGGCCAGCCCCCGGCCGTTCAGCTCCTCCAGGTTCTCCTTCATGATCACGGTCGACTTCACCAGGAGGCCCGACATCCCGATCACGTCGGCGGAATGCTGCTCCGCCGCTTCCAGGATCGCGGAGACGGGCTGCTTGATGCCCAGGTTGACCACGTTGTAGCCGTTGTTGGAGAGGATGATGTCGACGAGGTTCTTGCCGATGTCGTGGACGTCGCCCCGGACGGTCGCCAGCACGATCGTGCCCTTGCCCTCGGCGTCGGACTTCTCCATGTGGGGTTCGAGATATGCCACCGCCGTCTTCATGACCTCTGCCGACTGGAGGACGAACGGCAGCTGCATGCGGCCGGAGCCGAACAGTTCGCCGACCGTCTTCATCCCGTCGAGCAGGATCTCGTTGACAATGTCCAGCGCCGATGTCGTGGTCAGCGCCGCTTCCAGATCGGCCTCCAGGCCGTTCTTCTCGCCGTCGACGATCCGCCGCTTCAGACGCTCCTCCAGCGGCAGCGCGAGCAGCTCCTCGGCCTTGCCGGCCTTCAGGGACTTCGCCGTCGCGCCCTCGAAGAGTTCGAGCAGGCGCTGCAGCGGGTCGTAGCCCTCCCGTCGCCGGTCGTGGATCAGGTCCCGTGCGACCTCGACCTGCTCCGGCTCCAGACGGGCGATCGGCAGGATCTTCGAGGCGTGCACGATCGCCGAGTCCAGACCCGCCTTCACGCACTCGTCCAGGAACACCGAGTTCAGGACGATCCGCGCGGCCGGGTTGAGACCGAAGGAGATGTTCGACAGGCCCAGCGTCGTCTGCACGTCCGGGTGGCGGCGCTTCAGCTCGCGGATCGCCTCGATCGTCGCGATGCCGTCCTTGCGCGACTCCTCCTGACCCGTGCAGATCGTGAACGTGAGGGTGTCGATCAGGATGTCGGACTCCCTGATCCCCCAGTTCCCGGTCAGGTCGGCGATCAGACGCTCCGCGATCTCGACCTTCTTCGCCGCCGTCCTGGCCTGCCCCTCCTCGTCGATCGTCAGGGCCATCAGCGCCGCGCCGTGCTCCCGGGCCAGCCCCGTGACCTGCGCGAAGCGGGACTCCGGGCCGTCGCCGTCCTCGTAGTTGACCGAGTTGATCACCGCCCGGCCGCCCAGCTTCTCCAGGCCCGCCCGCAGCACCCCGACCTCGGTCGAGTCGAGCACGATCGGCAGCGTGGAGGCCGTCGCGAAACGCCCGGCCAGCTCCTCCATGTCCGCGACACCGTCACGGCCCACGTAGTCCACGCACAGGTCGAGCATGTGCGCGCCCTCGCGGATCTGGTCGCGCGCCATCTCCACGCAGTCGTCCCACCGGCCCTCCAGCATGGCCTCACGGAACTTCTTCGACCCGTTCGCGTTCGTCCGCTCACCGATGGCCAGGTACGACGTGTCCTGACGGAACGGCACGTGGCTGTAGAGCGAGGACGCGCCCGGCTCCACGGCCGGGCTCCGGAGCGGGACGGCCGCGCCGCGCACCCGCTCGACGATCTCCCGCAGGTGCTCGGGCGTCGTGCCGCAGCAGCCTCCCACCAGGGCCGGCCCGTAGTCCCGTACGAACGCCTCCTGTGCGTCGGCGAGTTCGGCCGGGGTGAGCGGGTAGTGGGCGCCGTCCGAGGTGAGCACCGGCAGACCCGCGTTCGGCATGACCGAGACGGGGACGCGGGCGTGCCGGGACAGGTGGCGCAAGTGCTCGGCCATCTCGGCGGGGCCGGTGGCGCAGTTGAGGCCGATCATGTCGATGCCCAGCGGCTCCAGCGCGGTGAGGGCCGCCCCGATCTCGGAGCCGAGCAGCATGGTGCCCGTCGTCTCGACGGTCACCTGCACGATCAGCGGCAGGTCGAGTCCGCACCAGTCCAGGGCGCGGCGGGCGCCGATGACGGCCGCCTTCGTCTGCAGCAGGTCCTGGGTGGTCTCGACGAGCAGGGCGTCGGCGCCGCCGCGGATCAGGCCTTCGGCGTTCTGCTGGTAGGCGTCACGCAGCGGCTCGTACGTGATGTGGCCCAGTGTGGGGAGCTTGGTGCCGGGGCCCATGGAGCCGAGGACCCAGCGGGGGCGGCCGTCCCTGGTCGTGTGCGCGTCGGCGACGCCCCGGGCGATCTTCGCGCCCGCCTCGGACAGCTCGTACACGCGGTCCTCGATGCCGTACTCGGCGAGCGCGGCGAGGTTGGCGCCGAAGGTGTTGGTCTCCACGCAGTCCACACCGACCGAGAAGTAGGCGTCGTGGACGGAGGCGACGATGTCGGGCCGGGTGAGGTTGAGGATCTCGTTGCAGCCCTCCAGCTGCCGGAAGTCGTCCAGCGACGGGTCGGCGGCCTGGAGCATGGTGCCCATCGCCCCGTCGGCGACGACGACCCGGGTGGCGAACTCCTCCCGGAGCGAGCGTCCGCTCCGACTCACGGCAGCGCTCATGACAGCCCCCTCAGGTGGGTCAGCAGTTCGGCGGTGCAGCCGACGCCGTACGTGGTCCTGATGCGGTCGAGCAGCGGCTCGCGGTGCAGCCGGTACTCCTGCGTCCCCACGTAGTCGAGGACGGTCGCGGCGACCGCGCAGCCCAGCTGGGCCGCGCACCGCTCGGGCACGCCCCACAGGGTCGCGGCGAGGAATCCGGCCCGGAAGGCGTCGCCGACGCCGGTGGGGTCGACCACGCCCGCGACCGGCACCGCCGGCACGGCGAGCGGCGCCCGGCCCTCACCCCTGATGCGGACGCCGGCCCCGCCGTGGGTGGTGACCCAGGTGCCGACGCGGCGCAGGACGTCCGGCTCGGTCCAGCCCGTCTTCTCCAGGAGCAGGGCCGTCTCGTACTCGTTGGTGAACAGGAAACGCGCCCCGTCCACCAGTTCCCGCACCTGCCCGCCGTCGAGCCGCGCCAGCTGCTGCGACGGGTCGGCGGCGAAGGGGACCCCGAGCTCGCGGCAGGTGCGGGAGTGCCGCAGCATGGCCTCGGGGTCGTCCGGGGAGACCAGGACCAGCTCCAGACGCCCGGTCCGGGCGAGGACCTCCCGCAGGTCGATCTCGCGGGCCTCGGTCATCGCTCCGGCGTAGAAGGTGGCGATCTGGTTCTGCGCCCGGTCGGTGGTACAGACGAACCGGGCGGTGTGGAGCGACTCGCTGACGCGCACCGAGTCGGTGTCCACACCGTGGTCCTTCAGCCAGATCCGGTACGGCTCGAAGTCGGCGCCGACCGCGCCCACCAGCACGGGGCGCAGTCCGAGCACACCGAGCCCGAAGGCGATGTTCGCTGCCACTCCGCCGCGCCTGACCTCCAGGTTGTCGGCGAGGAACGACAGGGAGACCCGGTCGAGCCGGTCGGCGAGCAGCTGCTCGCTGAACCAGCCGGGGAAGGTCATCAGATGGTCGGTCGCGATGGATCCGGTGACAGCGATGCGCATGTGTCCGCAGCTCCCCTCAGAACCTCTTGGCCTTTTGCGCCTCCGGAGCGCTTGAGCCGGCGTGGGCGGCCTGCTTCAGGGCCTCGACTCGGTCGGTGCGCTCCCAGGTGAAGTCGGGGAGCTCGCGGCCGAAGTGCCCGTACGCCGCCGTCGCCGCGTAGACCGGGCGCTTCAGGTCCAGGTCGCGGATGATCGCGGCCGGGCGCAGGTCGAAGACCTGGCCGACGGCCTCCTGGATGCGCTCGTCGGGCAGGGTGCCCGTGCCGAA
This sequence comes from Streptomyces sp. NPDC051921, assembly GCF_040680975.1. NCBI lineage: Bacteria > Bacillati > Actinomycetota > Actinomycetes > Kitasatosporales > Streptomycetaceae > Streptomyces > Streptomyces sp. NPDC051921. The sequence continues at coordinate 163,801 of NZ_JBFAXU010000023.1, read as the reverse complement.
GGTCTCGACGAAGAGGCCGACGGGCTCGGCCTTGCCGATCGCGTACGCGACCTGGACCTCGCAGCGGCGGGCGAGGCCGGCGGCCACGACGTTCTTGGCGACCCAGCGCATCGCGTAGGCGGCGGAGCGGTCGACCTTGGACGGGTCCTTGCCGGAGAAGGCGCCGCCGCCGTGCCGGGCCATGCCGCCGTACGTGTCGATGATGATCTTGCGGCCGGTGAGGCCGGCGTCGCCCATGGGGCCGCCGATCTCGAAGCGCCCGGTCGGGTTGACCAGGAGCCGGTAGCCGTCGGACTCCAGGGAGACGCCCTCCTCGACGAGCTCCTTGAGGACGTGCTCGACGACGAACTCGCGGACGTCGGGGGCGAGCAGGCCCTCGACGGAGATGTCCGCGGCGTGCTGCGAGGACACCACGACCGTGTCGAGGCGGACCGGCCGGTCGCCGTCGTACTCGATGGTGACCTGGGTCTTGCCGTCGGGCCGCAGGTAGGACATGGTCCCGTTCTTGCGGACCTCCGTCAGCCGGCGCGACAGGCGGTGGGCCAGCGCGATCGGCAGGGGCATCAGCTCGGCGGTGTCGTCGCAGGCGTAGCCGAACATGAGGCCCTGGTCGCCGGCGCCCTGGGCGGCCAGGGCGTCGGCCTCTCCCTCGACGCGCGACTCGTAGGCCGTGTCGACGCCCTGCGCGATGTCCGGCGACTGGGCGCCGATGGACACCGACACTCCGCAGGAGGCGCCGTCGAAGCCCTTCGCGGAGGAGTCGTAGCCGATGTCGAGGACGGCGTCGCGCACCAGCTGGGCCACCGGCGCGTACGCGCTGGTGGTGACCTCGCCGGCGATGTGCACCTGGCCGGTGGTGATCAGGGTCTCCACGGCGACCCGGGCGTGGGGGTCCTGGGCCAGGAGCGCGTCCAGGATCGTGTCGCTGATCCGGTCGGCGATCTTGTCGGGGTGACCCTCGGTGACGGATTCCGAGGTGAAGAGGCGGCGGCTCATGCCTGGCCCACCTCCACCTCGGCCTTGAAGAAGTGCTGCTCGATGGCGCCGAGGGTCCGGATGGAGTCGACCTCCAGGGTCTCCATCTGGATCGCGGTGCCGGACTCCTGCTCCAGGAGGAAGACGAACTCGACGAAGGACAGCGAGTCGATGAGCCGGTTCTCGATCAGGTCGAGGTCGGCCGCGATGTCGTCGCGCTCCGGGTGACGCTCGAGGATCCAGTTCTTCACCGTCTGCAGGCCGTCGGCCATGATTGCTCTCTCCTTTGGCTCGCTAGCCACTGCTAGCTACTGCTGGATACGTAGGGGGTGGGGGCGATGATCGGCGCGGCGACCGCGACGGCGTAGTCCACGTCGTGGCTGATGGACACCGTGATCTCGGTGATGCCGGACTCGGAGGCCATCTCGGCCGCCGAACCGTGCAGTTCCACCAGCGGCCAGCCGCCCTCGGAGCGCCGTACGACGATGTCGGGCCAGGGCAGGAACCTGCCGCGGACGCGCAGCGTCTTGAAGGCCGCCTCCTTCGCCGCGATCCGTCCGCACAGGCTCAGCACGTCGAGCCCGGACGAGGTGCGGCAGTCGGCGAGTTCGCCGGGGGTGAGCATCCGCTCGAAGAACTTCTCCCCGTACTGCGAGAGAAGCCGGCGGACACGGTTGACGGACACGATGTCCATGCCGAGGTTCGCCCACCCCAGGCCACCCGCCGGCGGGGCGGCGGGACGGGCCGGCACGTCAGATCACCGGCCCGGCCGCGCGACTCGCCTCGGCCCGCACGCGGACGTTCGCGTCGAGGACCGCCTGGGTGGCGGCGTCCCAGCTCCCGTGCCGGCGGGTGAGGGCGGACAGCCAGCGCTCCAGGCCGAAGGCGACGCAGCTGGTGAAGGCGGGGCCGCCGGTGGACTCCAGGGTGATGTCGCAGCGCTCGCCGAAGAAGTTCCGGTGCGTGTTGACCGAGGCGATGGCCAGGTCCTCGTACAGGAACTCGTGCTTCACCGGCGTGAGCCGTTGGAGCAGGGCCTTGGAGCCGCCCTTGTCGAAGAACGGGTCGCAGGCGGCCTCCTTGCGCAGCGGCAGGTCGAGTGCCGCGGCGAAGGCGTGGATGCGGGCGGTGAAGTCGGTGAGATGGCCTTCGGCGTGCTCGCGGCCTCCGAGGGCCACGATCTCCCGCATGCGGAAGCCGAGCTGGCGTCGCATGCCCTCGTAGTGCGTCTCCTTGCGGAAGCACCAGGAGCAGACGGTGATCAGGGTGTCGTCGGCGATCCGGGTGCCCTGATGGGTGAGGTAGACGGCGTAGCAGGTCGCCGAGGGCAGTCCGAGCGCGGCGGGTTCGAGCGCGGCGGTCGGAAAGCGGCCGGTGTCGGTGTCGAAGGGCGTGGTCGCGCGGCGCTCCAGGTCGAGCGGGGCGGCGACGACGGCCTGGTGGGGGAAGTTGTCGTAGTAGTCGAGTCGGGCCAGGTCGGCGGCCGGGAGCAAGGGGGGCATGGTCATCGGGCGGGCGCCCGCGGCCACTCCCCAGCCCTCGAAGGTCTCGTCGAGGAGCCGCAGCAGGCGGGTCCCCTCCGGCCCCAGGGTGGGCAGGCCCCTGGTCGCCCCGACGTTCTGCTCGGGGGTGGTCATGGTCATGGTCGGTGCACCTCTCGGCTGGGAGGTCCCTCGGGGGAGCTCAGACGACGGGCAGGGTGTCGTCGGAGAAGATCCCGGTCTTCAGGAAGAAGGACAGCGGCTTGCGGATCGCCTTGCGCTCGTGCGGGCGGCGGCGCTCGTCGGCGACGAGGGCGTTGCGCAGCGCGAGCGGGTCGGCGATGCCGGCGTCGCGGTACACGTGCGGGTTGTAGAGGGAGTTGACGCTGTAGACGACGTACCGCTTGAGGTAGGCCTCGACCTCACGGACCCGGTCGGCACCGACCGCCTGGCACATGCGCTGGTACAGCAGCGAGACGAGCTCGCGGCCGAAGGCGATGTGGCGGGACTCGTCCTGGTGGTGGATGCGGTTGACCTCGCGGATGGTGTGGCACAAGGTGTCGTCCTTGGCCATCCGGGAGTTGTAGTGGTCGACCAGCTCCTCGAAGAAGAGGATGCGGGTGAAGACCAGGAAGTTCTCGACCTCGGGCTCCCAGGCGGCGTCGGCCCGCATCGCGGTGCTGCCGTAGATCTTGTTGCCGTAGCGGCGGCAGAACTCGGAGAAGAACCACATGTGTTCGTTCTCCTCGCCGATGAAGTGGTGGAAGAAGTCCGAGGGGACCTCGAAGCCGGGCATGTGGATGCGGCCGACGACCTCGATGAGCAGCTCGCGGATGCCGTGCACGTTGAGGCTGTAGAAGTTGACGGACTCCCACTTCGACAGGCGCTGAAGCGTTTCCTCGCCGAGGGTGTCGAAGTGCTCGGTGCCGTAGACGGTGAGCAGCTCGGGAGTCATCCAGTAGCGGTCCTCCTCCAGCGTCTCGGGCCACTGGAAGGTCTGGTACGGGTTGTAGTAGTCCTCGACCGAACGCTCGCTGAGGCGCTCCAGGACCTCCATGAACCGGTCGGTGACGGGCAGCGGGGCGGTGACGCCCATGATCTCGCTCCTCTTTTTTCAAGGCTCGGTTCGCCTCCGGGGCGCTGGAGCCGAGCTCACAGCGCCGACCGTGCTCGACCCCTCGTTCCTCGGGGCCTGCGCGCGCTCGGCACTGTTCCCTCGGCGCGCCCCTTCGGCTCACCCGCTTTCGGGCTGGACGGAGGCTCAGGGGCGGACTTCGTAGACCGCGTTGACCGGGGTCTCGGTGGCGCGCCGCCAGCGGGTGAAGCCGGCCTCCTCGGCGATGGCGCGGAAGGCCTTCTCGCCGGAGTGGTTGCCGAGGGCGTGCGGGCCGCGCTGGGCGACCGCGACGGGCAGGCACATCACGGCGGACAGGGCCATGAACATGCGGGCGGCGGGGGTCTGGGTGTCGATGTCGGCGGGCGAGACGTTCGACTCGACGAGCATCCAGGTGCCGTCCGCGTCGAGCGACTTGTGGACGTGCTGGGCCGCGGCGACCGGGTCGCCCATGTCGTGCAGGGCGTTGAAGAAGCACACCAGGTCGTAGCCGGTGCCCGGGTAGTCGTCGGCGGAGGCGACCTCGAAGACGACGCGGTCGGACAGGCCGGCCTCCTCGGCGAGCTGCCGGGCGAGGGAGACGGCCTCCTCGGAGTAGTCGAAGCCGTGGACCGTGGCGTTCGGGAAGGCCTTGGCGATGAGCAGCGTGGTGTGGCCGACGCCGCAGCCGACGTCGGCGACGGTGCCGCCGCCGTTCAGCTTGTCGGTGACCTGGTGCAGGGCCGGCAGCCAGTCGGGGACGAGCTTGTGCTCGTACGTGGGCTGGAAGAAGGAGCCCATGCCGGTGTCGAGGGCCGCGTCGTGCTCGGCCCAGCCGACCCCGTCGCCGGACCGGTACGCCTCGACGAGCAGGTCCTCGGTGGCGTAGAGCGCCTTCAGGGCGGTGAAGAAGCCGGCGGCGAACGTGACGGCGGACGGGTCGGCGAGCACCTCGACGTGGTCGGCGGGCAGCGTGTACGTGAGGGAGCTGGGGTGCCGCTCGACGTACCCGGCCGACAGCTGGGCGTGCAGCCACTCCTCGATGTACCGCTCGTTCGTGCCGGTCCGCTCGGCGAGGGCGCCGGCGGTCAGCGGGCCGTGCGCGGCGAGGGCCTTGTAGAGGCCGAGGCGCTCGCCGAGGGCGACGGTCAGACCGCGCACGGCCGCGCCGGCGTCGGTGATGACCTGCTGGTGGAAGTCGTGGGCGCTCATGCGGCCTTGCCCTCCTGGTACGCGGGGAGATCACAGGTGAACAGGAAGGAGCGGGGCACGCGGGGGACGGAGCGCGCCGGGACCGGGTAGGGCCAGCGGTCGAAGTCGGCGCCGGGCTCACCCGGCTGCTTGACCTCGCGCACGGCCCAGCCGCAGGCGTCCAGCAGTGCCTCGGGCTCCTCGGTGCCGAAGAGCCACGGGTTGCCGTCCTCCTTCAGCGCGCTCATGAAGGTGCGGGCGAGCGGGTTCTCCAGGGCGGCCCTGGAGATGACGTCGCCGAGCAGCACGGAGCCGGGCGCGGAGTGCGCGGAGAGCGTCGAGATCAGGGTGCGTACGGCGTCCTCCGGCAGGAAGAACAGCAGGCCCTCGACCACCCACAGGACGGGCTCGTCGCCCTTCCATCCGGCCTCCTTCAGAGGGCCGGTCCAGTCCTGCGTGAGGTCGACCGGGACGGCGACGCGGGTCCGGCCCGCGGGCAGCGGTTCGTCCCGCAGCATCTCGGCCTTGGCCTCCAGGAGGGCCGGGCGGTCGAGCTCGTAGACGGTGACGCCGTCGGGCCAGGGCAGCCGGAAGAAGCGGGTGTCCATGCCGGCGGCGAGGAAGACCACCTGGCGGATCCCGCGCTCCTCCACCGCCTTGACGATCGCGCGGTCCAGGTAGGTGGTGCGGATGGCGAGGAACGGCACGATGCCGCCCCCGTCGTAGCGCTCGAGCAGTTCGAAGCCGATCCGGTCGGCGACGGTGCGCGCGTAGGGATCGGCGAACAGCCGGTCCTCGCGCTCGGTCTCCAGGGCGCGCGCGGCGGCGGTCCACTGGGCGGTGCGGGATACGGCCTCCACAGGAGGTCCCCCTTCACTGGTGGTTGAGAGTGTTCGGACGGCCGTGCTCAGGGGCTCGGACGACGGGCGGTCGTCAGGCGCTCATGGCCGGTGCGACAGTGCTCTCCGCCGCGCGGGTGCAGCACCCGGCGGGGTCCTCGGCCGCGGACATCGACGACGGACGGCCGGCCTCGGCTCCGGCGGGACGGCGCCGGAAGATGCTGTGCAGGATCATGCTGAACACGGCCGTCCCGTCGGCGGCCACCAGCGTGCACCGCGGCTTGACGGTGCCGGTGGTGGGGTTGAACGGCGACGGAGTGGCGCCGAGGATCTCGACGCGCGCCGTGAGGACGTCGCCGGGGCGTACGGGACGCAGATAGCGGACCTCGTCGATGCCGGGCGAGCCCATGCAGGCGCTGTAGGCGAGCAGCCCGTCGACGTAGCGGCGCATGAACATCGCCTGGGTGTGGAAGCCGCTGGCGATCAGCCCGCCGAACGGCGAGTCCTCGGCGAGTCCGGGGTCCGTGTGGAAGGGCTGCGGGTCGAAGCGCTTTCCGAACTCCAGCACCTCCTCCGCCATGACGGTGACGGTGCCCAGCTCGTGGACGTCACCGGGCCGGAAGTCCTCGAAGTAGCGCATCTCGCGCCCCCCTTGACCTAGGAGTGGTCGTTCCCTGGCATCACCCAATCTACGAATCAGTCATTTATTTTGTCAACCCAAAAGAAGCTTCAGGAGAGTGCCCGTTCCACGTCCTCCCACAGGTCCTCGACCCCCTCGATCCCCACCGACATCCGCACCAGGCCGGGGGCTATCCCGGCCTGCGCGAGCGCGGCGGCGTCGAGCTCGCGGTGGGAGGTGGAGGCCGGATGGGTCACGAGCGTCTCCACCCCGCCGAGCGAGAGCGCGATCCGGGCCACCCGCACGCGCTCGATGAAGGCCCGGCCGGCCTCCCTGCCGCCCGCCAGCTCGAAGGAGAGCAGCCCGCCGCCGCCGGACAGCACCTTGCGCGCCACGGCGTACGAGGGGTGGCCGGCGAGCCACGGGTAATGGACGGCCCTCACCCGCCCGTCCCCGGCGAGGCGCTCGGCGAGGACGGTGGCGTTGGCGCAGTGCTCGCGCATCCGCAGCGGGAGCGTCGGGACGCCGCGCAGCGTCAGCCAGGCGGCGAACGGGTCGGCACAGGCGCCGAGTTCGACCGTCCGGGGCCAGACGCGGCGGCGCAGCCCGTCGTCCGCGAACACGGCGGCCCCGCCGAGCACGTCCGAATGCCCGGCCAGGTACTTGGTGGTGGAGTGCACGACGACGTCCGCGCCCAGCTCGATCGGGCGGCACAGGACCGGCGAGGCGAGCGAGTTGTCGACCAGGCTGGTCACGCCGAGCACGCGGGCGGCGGCGAGCAGGCCCGGCAGGTCCGGCACCTGCCCGGTGGGGTTGGCCACCGTCTCCAGGACCAGCAGGCGGGTGGCGGGGTGCTGGGCGGCCCGCTCGAACTCGCCCACGTCGTCGCCGGAGACGTAGGTGACGTGGATGCCGTGGCGGGCGGCCAGGTCCGACAGGACGGCGTAGGTCCCGCCGTACAGGCAGCGCTGGGCCACCACCCGGTCGCCGGGCCTCAGCAGGGCGAGCAGCACCCCGCTGATCGCCCCCATGCCGGAGGCGAAGGCGATCGCCCCGGCGCCTCCCTCGAGCCCGGCGAGGGTCTGTTCCAGGGCCCGTACGGTCGGATTGCCGCGGCGGCTGTAGACGTACTGCCCGTCGGGCCCGGCCATCGCCGCGGCGAGCGCGTCGGCGGAGGAGAAGGCGAAGGCGGAGGACTGCACGAGGGGCACGGAGAGCGGCCAACTCCCCTCAGGAAAACGCTGGTTGACCACGTGCACGGCCCGGGTGCGCTGATCCACGGGTGTTCCCTCCACGGGTGTTCCCTCCATGGGATTCCTTTCCGGGTACGGATGATCCGCATACGACGAAGGGGCCGCCCGACGGCCGGTGAACGGACATCGGGCGGCCCCTGTTCGGGACGGGGCGTCAGGCGGAGACCTTGTCGCCCTGCTGCTGGGCGGCGGGGGCGGGCGCCTCGGCGGTGAGCGCCTTGTCGCTCTTCATCACCAGGAGGGTGACGACACCGCCGACGGCGGCGACGATCGCCGCGCCGATGAAGGCCGAGGAGAAGCCGTCGGTCAGCTTCGGCAGGTTGCCGAGCTGGTCGGCGCCCTGCGACATGGCGACCGCGGTGAGGGCGGCGAGGCCGAGCGCGGAGCCGACGTTGTAGGTGGTGTTGACGATGCCGGAGGCGAGACCGGCCTGCTCCTGCGGGGCACCGGACATCGCGGCGATCATCGCCGGGATGTAGGCGAGGGACATGCCGAGCGCGGCGACCAGCGAGGCCGGCAGGACGTCGACCAGGAAGGTGCCGGTGGGCTCGACGGCGGCCAGCCAGACCAGACCGGCGGCGAGGACCAGCAGGCCCACGCCGATGAGCGGCTTGGCGCCGAACCTGCCCATGAGCCGGGCGGTGATGGCCGTCATGAAGATCATCAGGAGCACGGTCATCGGGAGCAGCGCGGCGCCGGAGGCGAAGGCGCCGTAGCCGAGGACCTGCTGGAGGTAGAGGTTGAGGAAGTACCACATCGGGATCCAGGCGGCGCCGAGCAGCGTCATCGCCAGGTTGGCCGAGCCGAGCCGCGGCACCCGCCACACGCTGAGCGGCATGAGCGGCTCGCGGACGGCCTTCTGGATCACGAAGAAGAGGAGGATGAGGGCGACGGCCCCGGCCAGCTCCAGGACGGTGGCGGTGGCGCCCCAGCCGACCTCGGGGGCGCGGACGACGGCGAAGACGCCGAGCGCGAGACCGGCGGTGACGGCGACGGCGCCGAGGACGTCGACGGAGCCGCGGCGGGACTCGACGTTCGGGAGCAGCCTCGTGGCGGCGAGGGTCGCGAGGCCGATCGGGATGTAGATGATGAACACCCACTGCCAGGCGGCCCACTCGGTGAAGACGCCGCCGAGGAACACACCCGCGGTGCCGCCGGCCGGGGCGGCCGCGCCGTAGAGCGCCATCGCCTTCCCGAGCTCGCGCGGGTCGTGCATGAACAGCATCATCAGCAGGGTCATGGCGGAGGGCGCGATGAGCGCACCGCCGACGCCCTGGACGGCGCGGCCGGCGATCTCGACCCAGGCGGCCTGCGCGGCCGCCGCGAGGATCGAGCCGGCGATCATGATCGCCCAGCCGGAGACGAAGATCTTGCGGGCTCCCACGAGGTCGGAGAGGCGACCGCCGAGGAGCAGCAGCCCGCCGAAGACGATGACGTAGGCGTTGAACACCCACTGGAGCTCGCCCTGCGAGAAGCCGAGGTCCTTCTGCATCTCGGGGAGCGCGACGCCGATGATCGAGGTGTCCATGATGACCATGAACTGCGCGGCGGCGAGCACGACAAGTGCCCACCAGCGCCGGGGGTTGACGGTTGACATATGCCCTGCACCCTTCGCTCGCGATGACGGTTATATACCCCTGGGGGGTACCTGCGGGAGCACCGTAGCATACCCATGGGGGGTATGTAAGAGTGAGATGAAGAGGTGGAGCGGGGCAGAATCGGGCCCACCGGAAGGCGCGCCTCCGTAGGCCGGACGTGCCCGCCGGGCGGCAGAATGCGCCCATGACCGCCGAGCTGACCGCATCCCAGGAACAGGACCTACTGGCACGCTGGACCTCGACCCTGCGCGCCGCACGGGCGGGCCGCGAGGGCCCGGACCCGCTCCCGTACGGCCGGAACCTGCTGGAGCGCTGGACCGAGCCGCAGCGCAGGTACCACACCGCCTCACACCTGCGGGCGGTCCTCGACCGCATCGACGAGCTCGCCGAAAAGGGCGGCGAGGGCGGGGAGTTGGAGCTCGTCCGGCTCGCCGCGTGGTTCCACGACGCGGTCTACCGCCCGGACCGCTCGGAGAACGAGGAACGCTCTGCGACCCTGGCCGAAAGGGCGCTGACCGAGGCGGGGCTGACCGAGCGTGAGATCGCCGAGGTCGCCCGCCTGGTCCGCCTCACCGTCACCCACGACCCGCCCCCCGGCGACCTCAACGGCGAAACCCTGTGCGACGCGGACCTGGCCATCCTGGCGAGCGACCCCGATACCTATATGGGGTATACGGCCGCGGTCCGCGAGGAGTACGCCTTCGTCCCGGACGCCGCCTTCCGCGAAGGCCGCGCGACGGTCCTGCGCCACCTCCTGGCCCTGCCCCAGCTGTTCCGCACCCCGTACGGCGCGGCGGCCTGGGAGGAGAAGGCCCGGGCGAACCTGGAACGCGAACTGGAGGAACTGGCGGCACCGGACACGACACCGGGCGCCGAGCCGACACCGGGCGGGTAGCACCGGTCACCGCCGGCGGGCAGCCCGCGCCCGTCCCGGATCACGAGACGGCGTGGATCAAGGGAATGTCAGGCACAAAGGGCAGGTTGCCCATGTCATGCCCTCTTCCTCCGCCGAGCCCGCCTCCCCCGCCGCCGACCCCTCGCCCACCCCCGCCGCCACCCGGATGCCCCTGGCCGTCTACATCCTCGGGCTGTCGGTCTTCGCGCTCGGCACGAGCGAGTTCATGCTCTCCGGGCTGCTGCCGCCCATCGCGGAGGACATGCACGTCTCCATCCCCCGTGCAGGACTGCTCATCTCGGCCTTCGCCATCGGCATGGTCGTCGGCGCCCCGCTGCTCGCCGTCGCCACCCAGCGGCTGCCCCGCAAGACCACCCTGGTCGCCCTGATCAGCGTCTTCGGACTCGGCCAGGTCGCCGGCGCGCTCGCCCCGAACTACGCGGTGCTCTTCGCGTCCCGGGTGGTGAGCGCGCTCGCCTGCGCCGGGTTCTGGGCGGTCGGAGCGGCCGTCGCCATCGCGATGGTGCCGGTCGGGGCGCGGGCCCGGGCCATGGCCGTGATGATCGGCGGACTGTCGATAGCCAACGTCCTGGGCGTCCCGGCCGGCGCGTTCCTCGGCGAGCACCTCGGCTGGCGCTCCGCCTTCTGGGCCGTCGGCGTGGCCTCCGCGATCGCGCTCGTCGGCGTGATCACCCGCATCCCGCACATCCCGCTGCCCGAGACCCGGCCCCGTCTCAAGGGCGAGCTGGTCATCTACCGCGACCGGCAGGTGCTGCTGTCCGTCCTGATCACCGCGCTCGCCGCGGGCGGCGTCTTCTGCGCCTTCTCGTACCTCGCCCCGCTGCTCACCGACGTCGCCGGCCTCGACGAGGGCTGGGTCTCCGCCGTCCTGGCGCTCTTCGGCATCGGCGCCCTGATCGGCACGTACATCGGCGGCCGGGTCGCCGACGCCCACCTCTTCGGCGTCCTGCTCAGCGGCATCACCGCCTCGACGATCTTCCTGGTCGCCCTCGCCCTGTTCGCGTCGAGCCCGGGCGTCACGATCGCGCTGACCTTCCTGCTCGGCGTCTCCGCCTTCTACACCGCGCCCGCGCTCAACGCCCGGATGTTCAACGTGGCCGGCGCCGCCCCCACCCTCGCGGGCGCCACCACCACCGCGGCCTTCAACCTCGGCAACACCGGCGGCCCCTGGCTCGGCGGCACGGTCATCGACGCGGGCCTCGGCTTCGCCTCCCCGGCCTGGGCGGGCGCCGCGATGACCCTCCTGGGCCTCGGCGCGGTCGCGGTGTCGCTGCGGCTCGCCACGTCCCCGTCCCGCATCGTGACCAGGTCCTCGGCGCCGGACGCGGAGCCGTCCCGCGTACCGTCCCGCTGATCCTCCGTCCGGAGGCGTACACCACCACGACAGCAGGATCCTCCGTGCGGCCCGGCACCGTCCGCGCCACCCTCGCGGCGGCCGGGGCGTCGCTCCTCACGGGCGCGGGCGTCGGCTACGCGTCCGGACGCGCCGACGCCTCCCTCCGCGGCGGCCGTCCCTTCGGCCGCCGCAGGCCCGCCGCCGTGAGGCGCCGCAGCAGCTCCTTCGAGCCGACCTCCACCGCGCCGGCGGCCACGGCCGAGGCGTAGCGGTCGGACGGTATGTCGTAGTGGTCGCGCTCGAAGGCGCGGGGCGGGCAGCCGATGCCGGTGGCGAACTCGTGCAGCTCCTCGAAGGAGACATCGCTGACCAGGTGCGACCACATGCGGCCGTGCCCCGGCCAGGTGGGCGGGTCGATGTAGAGGGTCATGTGAGGCCGCCCACGGGGGCGACCACCACACCCTGCTTGCCGCAGACCCAGTGCGGGTCGGGCCCCAGCTCGGGTTCGACGTCGAGGGCGTGCGGGTCACCGGAGGAGCAGACCGGACAGAGCGGCCAGCGGCCGTACCGTTCGAGCAGGGCGTCCTGGACGTCCTGCGCGATCAGGCCGGCCACGAAGGCCCTCCCCTCGGGCCACTGCTCGACCCACCAGCGGCGGTGGGCGACGGCGTCCTCCACCATCGAGACGACCTCGGCCATGGCGACCTCGCGGGCCACCAGGTCGGCGAGAACCAGGGAGCGGGCGGCATGGAGAGCCTGTTCCACGGGGTCGATGTCGTCCATGTTCACATTCTGCGCCCCGGGGCTCGCGCAGACCAAGGTCCTGCGGTGATCCGGGACCTCCACGGGACCTACGGGGTCTTGACGCCCCCCGCACCCGAAAATATCTTTCACATGTGACCAATGAAGTGAAGGAAAGTTTCACCGGTGCGCCGGGGGCCCCGGCCGCCCCGCCCGCGCCCGCCGCCCTCGCGGCCAAGGTGCGCACCCTCGCCCCCTCCATGACCCGCTCCATGCAGCGGGTCGCCGAGGCCGTCGCGGGGGACCCGGCCGGCTGCGCCGCCCTCACGGTCACCGGTCTCGCCGAGCTCACCGGCACCAGCGAGGCGACCGTCGTGCGCACCGCACGCCTCCTCGGCTACCCCGGTTACCGCGACCTGCGGCTCGCCCTCGCCGGCCTCGCCGCCCAGCAGCAGTCGGGCCGCGCCCCCTCCGTCACCGCCGACATCGCCGTCGACGACCCCGTCGCCGACGTCGTCGCCAAGCTCGCCTACGACGAGCAGCAGACGCTCGCCGACACCGCGGCCGGACTCGACACCGTCCAGCTCGGCGCCGCCGTCGCCGCCCTCGCCGCCGCCCGCCGCATCGACATCTACGGCGTCGGCGCCTCCGGCCTGGTCGCCCAGGACCTCGGCCAGAAGCTGCTCCGCATCGGGCTCGTCGCGCACGCCCACAGCGACCCGCACCTGGCCGTCACCAACGCCGTGCAGCTCCGCTCCGGCGACGTCGCCATCGCCATCACCCACTCCGGCTCCACCGGCGACGTCATAGAACCGCTGCGGGTCGCCTTCGACCACGGCGCCACCACCGTGGCCATCACCGGCCGCCCGGACGGGCCGGTGACCCAGTACGCCGACCACGTGCTGACCACCTCCACCGCCCGCGAGAGCGAGCTGCGCCCCGCGGCGATGTCGTCCCGCACCAGTCAACTCCTGGTCGTGGACTGCCTGTTCACGTGTGTCACGCAGCGTACGTACGAGACGGCGGCCCCTGCCCTCGCGGCCTCGTACGAAGCCCTCGCGCACCGCCACGCCCCCCGCACCCGCTGAACCACGAAAGAGCCGCCCCGTGTCCACCACGTACTCCGAACTGCGCGCCCAGCTCGCCACGCTCACCACCGAGGCCTTCCGCCCCGAGCTCGCCGACATCGACACCCTGCCCACCGCCGAGATCGCCGCGCTCATGAACCAGGAGGACCAGACCGTTCCCGCCGCCGTGGCCAAGCAGCTCCCGGCCATCGCCGCCGCGATCGACGCCACGGCCGAGCGGATGGCCCGCGGCGGGCGCCTCATCTACCTGGGCGCCGGCACCGCCGGACGGCTCGGTGTCCTCGACGCCAGCGAGTGCCCGCCCACCTTCAACACCGACCCCGCCGAGGTCGTCGGGCTCATCGCGGGCGGCCCCACCGCCATGGTCCGGGCCGTCGAGGGCGCGGAGGACTCCAAGGAGCTCGCCGTCGCGGACCTGACCGGGCTCGGGCTGACGGCCGACGACACCGTGGTCGGCGTCTCCGCCTCCGGCCGCACCCCGTACGCCGTCGGCGCCGTCGAGCACGCCCGCGCGCACGGGGCGCTGACCATCGGCCTGTCCTGCAACGCGGACAGCGCGCTCGCCGCCGCCGCCGAGCACGGCATCGAGGTCGTCCCCGGCCCCGAACTCCTCACCGGATCCACCCGGCTGAAGGCCGGCACCGCGCAGAAGCTCGTCCTCAACATGATCTCGACGATCACCATGATCCGGCTCGGCAAGACCTACGGAAACCTCATGGTCGACGTCCGCGCCTCCAACGAGAAGCTCCAGGCCCGCTCCCGCCGCATCGTGGCCCTCGCCACCGGCGCTCCGGACGAGCAGATCGAGACCGCCCTCGCCGCCGCCGACGGTGAGGTGAAGACCGCGATCCTGATGATCCTCGCCGACATCGATGCCAAGGCCGCCGAACAGCGCCTGAGCGACTCCCGCGGCCACCTGCGCGCCGCGCTGCACGCGACCGGGCCCACCCCGTAGGGCCTCCCCGAGGCCCCCCTCACAGCAAGGCACCACCGCCCCATGAGCACAGACGACAAGAACCGCGCCATCGCCGCCGCGATCCTCCCCCTCGTCGGCGGCGCCCGGAACATCAGCTCCGTGGCCCACTGCATGACCCGGCTCCGGCTGGGCCTGCGGGACCGCTCGCTCGTCCAGGACGAGGCCCTGAAGGCCCTGCCGTCCGTGATGGGCGTGGTGGAGGACGACACCTACCAGGTCGTCCTCGGACCGGGCACGGTCGCCCGCGTGACCCCCGAGTTCGAGGCCCTGCTGGCCGCCGCGGCGCCCGCGCCGGCCCCCGCCCCGGGCACTTCCCCGGACGCCCCCACCGCCCCCTCCTCCAGCCGCACGGCGGAGGAGCTCGCCGACCGGGGCGCCGCTCTCAGGGCCGCCCGCAAGGCCAGGAACGCGACCCCGTTCAAGCTCCTCCTGCGGAAGATCGCGAACATCTTCGTCCCGCTGATCCCCGCCCTCATCGGCTGCGGCATCATCGCCGGGTTCAACGGCCTGCTCGTCAACCTCGGCCTGCTGCCCGGCATCACCCCGGCGCTCGCCGCCGTCGCGAGCGGCTTCATGGCGCTCATCGCGGTCTTCGTCGGCCACAACACCGCCAAGGAGTTCGGTGGTACGCCCATCCTGGGCGGCGCGGTCGCGTCGGTCATCGTCTTCGCGGGCGTCGCCAAGATCGAGGTCTTCGGCCGGTCGCTCTCCCCCGGCCAGGGCGGCGTCCTCGGCGCTCTCGGCGCGGCGGTCCTCGCGGTGTACGTGGAGAAGTGGTGCCGCAGGCGGGTGCCGGAGTCCCTCGACGTCCTGGTCACCCCCACGCTCACCGTGCTGGTCTCCGGCCTGGTCACCGTCTTCGGCCTGATGTACGTGGCCGGCGAGGTGTCCCGGGCCATCGGCGACTTCGCGAACTGGCTCCTCGCCCACGCGGGCGCCGGCGCCGGCTTCGTCCTCGGCGGCCTGTTCCTGCCGCTCGTGATGCTCGGCCTCCACCAGGCCCTCATCCCCATCCACACCACCCTCATCGAGCAGCAGGGCCACACGGTCCTGCTCCCGATCCTCGCGATGGCGGGCGCGGGCCAGGTCGGCGCGGCCATGGCCGTCTACCTGAAGCTGCCCCGCAACGGCTCCATCCGGCGCACGATCAAGTCCGCCCTCCCGGCCGGCCTCCTCGGCGTCGGCGAGCCCCTCATCTACGGCGTCTCGCTCCCGCTGGGCCGCCCCTTCGTCACCGCCTGCATCGGCGGCGCCTTCGGCGGCGGCTTCGTCGGCCTCTTCAACATGCTGGGCGACAAGGTCGGCTCCACCGCCATCGGCCCCTCGGGCTGGGCCCTCTTCCCGCTCCTCGACGGCGACAAGGGCCTGGGCACGACGATCGCGATCTACGCGGGCGGGCTGCTCGTCGGCTACGTCGTGGGCTTCGCGGCCACGTACTTCTTCGGCCTCAGCAAGGAGCTGATCGAGGAGTTCGACGTGGACACGGAGACCGCCGCGGCGCCGGTGGCCGCCGGCGCACCGGCCGCCCCGGCCGCCCAGGAGCCGGAGCCGGCACCGGCGAAGGCCTGAGGCCCGTCCGGCGGATCAGGGCCGGACAGAACCCGGCCGCCCGGCCCGGACCCGGCCGCACGGGCCCCGCACCTCAGCAGGTCACGTCGGTGGCCGGACGCTCACCCGTCAGCAGGAAGCGGGTGACCGTCCGGTCGCCGCACACGTTGCCGTTGCCCAGGTACATGCCGTGGCCGCCGTGGTCGACCGAGACGAGACGGGCCTTCGCGCCGAGGGCCGCACGCATCTTCAGGCCCGCGGAGTGCGGGGTGGACGGGTCGCGCAGGCTCTGGATCATGAGGATGTTGGAGGGGCCGTCGGCGGTGAGCCGGGTGGGCCGCTCGACGGGGCCGCCCTTCCAGAACGAGCAGGGCGTGATGTTGAACGGCATTCCGGCGGTCAGCGGGTGCGCGGCCCGGTCGGCGGCGACGGCCCGCTCGTAGGACCGGACCGAGCCGCGCCACTTCACGTCGTTGCAGATCACGCCGACGGTGACGGCCGCGTCGGAGCCGGGCATCGGGCCGGCCAGCATCGGCGGGAGCACGGGGGTCCCACCGGGCGTGGAGGCCTGCCGGACCAGCTGGGCGAAGCCCTCGAAGGCGGAGTCGGAGTACAGGGCGCTCTGCAGGGCCTGCCGCAGCAGGGTGCCGGTCAGCGGTACGCCCGGCGTGGTCGTCGCCTTCGGTTCCCGGTCGAGGCGGGCGGCCAGGTCCACGACCAGCGGGCGGACCTCCTCGGGCGTCCCGGCGAGCCGGAGTCCCGCCGCGGCCCGGTCGGGGTGCGCCGCCCAGGCCGCGAAGTCGGGGAAGCGGTCCTCGGCACCCCGCGCCATGCCGCGCAGCCAGCCCTGGGCGACCGTCCTCGGGTTCGGGTCGGCGCTGCTGTCGAGGACGATCCGGTCGGTGCGCCGGGGGAACTTCTGCGCGTACTGGGCGGTGACGTACGTGCCGTACGAGACGCCCCACGCCGACAGCTTCTCCTCGCCGAGCGCCGCGCGCAGCCGGTCCATGTCCCGGACCTGGTTCGCGGTGGTCAGGCTGCGCAGCTCCGCACCGCCGTTGCGGGCGCAGGCCTCGGCGACGCGGCGCGAGCGGGTGACGTTCTCGCCGATCGAGCCGTCGGCGGCCGGCCAGCTCCGCAGGGTCACCAGGTGCCGGTCCTCGGGTGCGAGCCCGCAGTCGGCCTTCATGCTGCCGCCGACGCCGCGCGGGTCGAGGGCCACCAGGTCGTAGGTCCCGCCCAGCTCCTTCACGAGCGCCGGCCCCTTCGAGGTCAGCCGCTGCACACCGGACCCGCCGGGCCCGCCGGGCACCACGAACAGCACGCCGCGCCGGGCCGCCGGGTCGGCGCTGCGGATCCGTGACACGGCCAGCCCGACCTGACGCCCGCCGGGGTCGGCGTGGTCGAGCGGCACGGTGAGCGTGGCGCACTCCTGCCCGAGGGCCTTGTCGCCGCACGCGGCCCAGCTCAGAGCGGGGGCGGCGGGAGTCTCCGGCGCGGTCCGGGCGGCGGTCGCCGTGGGGGCGAGGGCGGCGGAGGCGAGGGCGAGGGTGAGCGCGATACCAGCGGAAGTCGTCATGCGAGAAGGATGGTTGATCATGCGTCAGCTCCCCATCCGGCAGGCACGCGCGTGCGGGGTGGGGCCAGCCCCCGGCGTTCCGCACCGGTCTGCCGCGCTTCGGTCTCCCCCGGCCTCCCCGCCCCGCCTGGCCGGTGTCGCCCCACGGCGGCGCGCGACCGGAGAAAGCGGGTGGCACGGGCGCGCCCGGCGGGAGATCATCCCCGCCATGACCGTTGATCCGATCACCCCCGCCGCCTCCGCCCCCTCCGCGTCGCCCGCCGCCTCCGCCGCCGGCACCTGGATGCTCGGCGACCTTCCCGTCCACCGCATCGGCTTCGGCGCCATGCGGCTGCCGCAGACCGGCGCGGCCCTCGTCGAGGACGCCGTGCCGAGGGACCGCGACCAGGCGATCGCCGTCCTGCGCAAGGCGGTCGACCTCGGCGTGAACCACATCGACACGGCCGCCTTCTACTTCTCGCGCCTGCGCTCCGCCAACGAGCTCATCAACAGCGCCCTCGCGCCGTCCGGCCGCTACCCCGACGACCTCGTCGTCGCCACCAAGGTCGGTCCCGTCCGGGACGCCTCCGGTGCCTGGGCCGCCCACGCCCGCACCCCGCACGAGCTGCGCGCCCAGGTCGAGGAGAACCTCCGCCAGCTCGGCCGCGACCACCTCGACCTCGTCAACCTGCGCGTCCTCGGCACCGACTCGGTCGCCGAACGCTTCGGCGCGCTCGCCGAGCTGCGCGAGGCCGGCCTCATCCGCCACCTGGGCGTCTCCAACGTCACGCCCGAACAGCTCGACGAGGCCCGGGAGATCGCGCCCGTGGTGTGCGTGCAGAACATGTACGGGATCGGGGTGCGCCCCGAGTACGAGGCCTTCGTGCGCCGCTGCGGCGACCTGGGCATAGCGTTCGTCCCGTTCTACGCGATCGCCGCGGCCGGCCGCGAGACCGGCGCGAAGGCGGGAGCCGAGCCCGACGAGCTGCTGGCCGTGGCCCGCGCGCACGGCGCCTCCCCCGCGCAGATCCGGCTCGCCTGGACCCTCCACCAGGGACCCCACCTGCTCGCCATCCCCGGCACCGGCGACCTCGGCCACCTCGCGGACAACGTCGCCGCGGGCGCGCTGAAGCTGAGCGAGGAGGAGCTGGCGCTCCTGGACGGAGTGCACCGGGCGGCGGCTGTCTAGACTCCGGCGCATGACCGACGCCCCCGCCGCCCACGCAGCCGCCCACGCCGCTCTCGTCGCGGACCTGGCCCCGACCGGGACCCTGCGCGCCTCCGTCAACCTCGGCAACCCGGTCCTCGCCCAGGGCACCCCGGACGCCCCCGCCGGCATCACCGTCGACCTCGCCCGCGAGATCGGCGCCCGGCTCGGCGTCCCCGTGGAGCTGCTGTGCTTCGACGCGGCCCGCAAGTCGTACGAGGCGATGGCGACCGGCCGGGCCGACCTCTGCTTCCTCGCCGTCGACCCGGCGCGGGAGGCGGAGGTCGCGTTCACGGCCCCCTACGTCGTCATCGAGGGCGTGTACGCGGTGCCGCGCGACTCGGCGCTGCGCACGCCCGAGGACGTGGACGCCCCGGGCGTCCGCATCGGCGTGAAGGCGGGCTCCGCGTACGACCTGTACCTCACCCGCGCCCTGCGGCACGCCACACCGGTCCGCGGCGACGAGGGCGTCGACACCTTCGCCGAGCAGGAGCTGGAGGCCGGAGCCGGCATCCGCCAGCCGATGACGGCCTACGCGGCGGCCCATCCGGAGGTACGGCTCATCGACGAGCGCTTCATGGAGATCCGCCAGGCCGTCGGCACGACGGTCGCGCGCGCCCCGGAGACGGTCGCCTTCCTGCGCGCCACGGTGGAGGAGCTGAAGGCGTCCGGCTTCGTGGCGGACGCGCTGCGCCGCTCGGGCCAGGACGAGTCCTTGGCGGCGCCGCGGGGGTAGTCCGGCGCGTCACGCCTCCTGGTCAACCCGAGCTGTTCGGCGGCGTGATGGAGAACGAGCCGTGACCGCCCCACGCACCCTCCGCCGAACCGCCGTCCCACCACTGCGACCGCACCGAACCGTCGGGCCCCACCCAGAACACGTCCAGATGCCCCGCCGTCTGCGACACGGCCGTGACGGCGGAGCCGAGGGCGGCGCTGTTGGGCGGGGTGATCGGGAACGAACCGTGACCGCCCCACGCACCCTCCGCCGAACCACCGTCCCACCAGTGCGAGCGCACCGAACCGTCAGGCCCCACCCAGAACACATCCAGATGCCCCGCCGTCTGCGACACAGCCGCGACTCCGGAACTCGCGGCCGCACTGTTCGGCGGCGTGATGGAGAACGAGCCGTGACCGCCCCACGCACCCTCCGCCGAACCGCCGTCCCACCAGTGCGACCGCACCGAACCGTCAGGCCCCACCCAGAACACATCCAGATGCCCCGCCGTCTGCGACACGGCCGCGATCGCCGACGCGGGGGCCGCGCTGTTCGGCGGCGTGATGGAGAACGAGCCGTGACCGCCCCACGCACCCTCCGCCGAACCGCCGTCCCACCACTGCGACCGCACCGAACCGTCGGGCCCCACCCAGAACACGTCCAGATGCCCGGCCGTCTGCGACACAGCCGCGACTCCGGAACGCGTCGCCGCGCTGTTCGGCGGCGTG
>NZ_JBFAXU010000023.1:80793-143842 GCF_040680975.1 Streptomyces sp. NPDC051921 | reverse complement strand
GTGATCGAGAACGAACCGTGACCGCCCCACGCACCCTCCGCCGAACCACCGTCCCACCACTGCGACCGCACCGAACCGTCAGGCCCCACCCAGAACACATCCAGATGGCCGTCCCATTGGGACACCGCCGCGATGCCCGAACCGAGGGCGGCGCTGTTCGGCGGCGTGATCGAGAACGAACCGTGACCGCCCCACGCACCCTCCGCCGAACCACCGTCCCACCACTGCGACCGCACCGAACCGTCAGGCCCCACCCAGAACACGTCCAGATGGCCGTCCCGTTGGGAGACGGCGGCAACGGCCGAGTTCCGGGCGGCGCTGTTCGGCGGCGTGATCGAGAACGAACCGTGACCGCCCCACGCACCCTCCGCCGAACCACCGTCCCACCAGTTCGAGCGCACGGAACCGTCAGGTCCGACCCAGAACACATCCAGATGGCCGTCCCTCTGCGAGACCGCGCTGGCGCCGCGGGACGCCTGCTGTTGGTTCGGGACCACCGGGCCGCCGCTTCCGGGCGGAACGGCCCGCTGGCCGTCGATGTTGCCCGCGGCGCTGTACCGGCACACCAGGATCCAGCCCGTGCTGCTCGACACGGGCACGCCCTCCTTCACGCCGCAACCGACGGCGGTGGTCGCCGACGCGGGGGACATCCAGATCATCTGGGAGTAGTGACCCCACTTGCGGAAATTGGTGCCTGCGGCAGCACTGCTGTTGACCGGGGCATTGCCGTCCGCGTCGAAAGCGGGCTTCTCCGCGATCCAGCTGAAGCTCACGGCGGGGTCCAGCGCCATCATGGGGCGCGCCGGTCCGGGGAAGGCGTTGAAGAGGTTCTCGCCCTCGTTCCCGTTCGTGGCACGGCTGCTGTGGTGCAGCCCGCCGCCCTCGCTGGACGCGGGGTCGTCGGCCCACGCCTGTGCGTCACAGGCGAGCTTGGGGTCCCAGGCGACGGAGACCAACGGGAGGCCGGGGTTGTACTTCTGCAGGGCCTCCCGGCGCGCGTCGTTGTGGGCGCGGACGATCGCGGCGGCATCGGTGGCGCCGATCTGCGAGCCCGTGCCGGGCGGTGCGTTCGGCGAAGGGCAGACAGGGGACTTCGCGTCGGGCGCCGACGCCGCCTCAGGACGTGCGTGTGCGGAGCCGGCCGACGTCCCACCCATCACGACAACGCTGCAGATGACCGCAGCCACCGCTGCGAAAGAGCGCGTTCTCATCGAACACCTCGACAGGGTCGTTCGGCGCTACGAGATCATCGTCGCCCATTCGGCGTCATCCCGCTCGTCCAGCGATCAACCAACCGCCGGTGGAACCAGGGGTCTCAGCCGCCCCTCACGCCCGGCGTTCCGCGCTTCACGGACGCACAAGGGGGCGGCCCCGTCCCGCTGCACGCCGGCCGGGCCGCTCACGCCCGGAGCGGGCATCCGGTGTCCACCCGGGCCGTCAGGTCGGCACGCATGGCCGACAGTTCGGCCATGCGCACGTCGATGATCCGGATCTTCTCCTCGAACAGCGCGGAGAGCCGCTCCGAGCTGTCCGGGGCATCGCGCAGTTCCTCCCCGAGGCGGGCGATCTCGGCGAGCGTGAAACCGAGGGCCTGGGCGGTGCGGACGTACTGGAGCCAGGGCACGGTCTCGGGCGGGAAGTCCCGGTACCCGTTGGGGCGGCGCTCCCCGGTGACGAGGCCGCGCCTCTCGTAGAAGCGGATGGTGTCGCGGGCCAGACCGGTGGCGGCGGCGAGTTCGCCGATCAGCATGCGTCTCCTCACGGGGCACGGGGCTTGACCTTGGAGCGTGGTCCACTGCTTAGCGTCGCGGGCATGCTCCTTTCTTCCTCCACCTACGCACGTGTCGTGCGCGCGAGCGGCTGGTACGACCTGGTCGTCACGGCCCCCTTCGCGACCCCCTGGACGTACCGGCTGCTCCACGACGCCCTGGCACTCGGCGGCCCCGCCGACCGGATGACGGTCCTGTACGCGAACCTGATGGGTTCCGTGGTGCTGGTCTGGTCCCTCCTCCGCGTCCTGCGGCCGCTCCCCCTGTACGGCCTGCTCGACGGCGTCGCACGCGTGTTGTTCGCGGGCTGGCAGGCCTACGCGCTGACGCAGGGCGCGGCCGCCGTGGTGTGGCTGTTCCTCGTCGTCGAGATCGCCTGGGGCGTGGCGCAACTCGCGCCGTGGGCCCGTCGGAACACGCTGAGAAACCTGCCCGGCCTCGACCCGGAAACCCCCTGAGACGTCCCTCCACGCCCTCTCCCGGCCCCCGCCCCGCAGCTCCGGGAGGGGGCCGCCCACGCTCCCCCGAACGCCCGCCACATCCTCACCCAGAGCCCCGCCAAACCGCCTCTGACCTGGGCTTTCATGCCCCCTTCCCGTAGCGTTCTCCCTGACATGGAAGGGGATCTGCAGTGGACCGCACGACCCGTACCACCCGCACCGCCGACGACGTACTCCAGCTCCTGGACGGTCTGTTCGCCGAGGACGCCGCCAGATGGCAGGGCTTCTACGACGACCGGGACCGCCCCGTCCCGTTCTTCGTCCCGAAGCCGGACGAGAACCTCGTCGAGCACCTCGACCGGGGCCTGGTCCCGGCCGGCGGGCGCGCCCTCGACCTCGGCTGCGGTCCCGGCCGCAACGCCCTGCACCTCGCCGCGCGCGGCTTCGCCGTCGACGCGGTGGACCTGTCGCCGGGCGCTCTGGAGTGGGCGCGCGAGCGGGCCCGGGAGGCGGCCCTGTCGAACATCCGCTTCCTCCAGGGCGACGCCTTCGCGCTGGACCTGGGCGCGGACGGGGGCGGCGGCCCGTACGACCTGATCTACGACTCCGGCTGCTTCCACCACCTGCCGCCGCACCGCCGTGTCACGTACCTCGCCCTCCTCGCCCGGCACCTGGCCCCTGGCGGTCACTTCGCCCTCACCTGCTTCGCCGCGGGCCCCGACGGCATGGGCTCCGAACTTCCCGACGAGGCCTTCTACCGCGACCGCTCGCTGCACGGCGGCCTCGCGTACACGGCCGAGTCCCTGCGCGCCGTCTTCGCCGATCTCGAGGAACTGTCCCTCCGGCGCATGCGCGACGAGCCGGCCGACTCACCCCACTTCGGCGAACCGTTCCTGTGGACGGGCCTGTTCCGCGCCGTCTGACGGATCGCCGCCTGACGGCCCGCCGCCTGACCCCGCCGAGCCGCTCAGGGCGCCGTCCGCGGCCTCCGCGGCACCAGGCAGAACGGGTGGCCGGCCGGGTCCGTGAGCACCACGAAGCGGTCCGGGTCCGGCTGGTACGACGGCTTGGCCGCACCCAGGGACAGGAGGCGGGCCTCCGCCTCCGCCAGGTCGTCCACGTCGAAGTCCAGGTGCAGCTGCTGGGGCCGCTCCTGGCCCGGCCAGCGCGGGGGGACGTAGTCGGCCACGCGCTGGAAGCCGAGGAGGAGGCCGCCCTCGCGCTGGACGCCGGCGAACTCGGCGTGGCTCTCGGGGTGCAGGGGCAGCCCGGTGGCCCGGTGGTAGAAGTCGGCGAGCGCCGGGGGGTCGGCGCAGTCGAGAGTGATCGCGGAGAGCTCCATGGGCCCAGCCTAGGGACGGCCGCCGCCCGGCCGCCGGGAAATCCGCTGCCGCCCGAGCCCGCCGGCCACCTAGCCTGTCCGCATGGGCCATACGAAGACCTCGTACGTCTGCTTGCCGTGCCGCGCCTCGTACAAGCAGCCGTACGACTCCTGGCGCGAGCGGCGCTGTCCGCGCTGCGCGCGGGTGATGATCCATGCCGGGTCCGCGTTCGCACCGCCTCCACGCCGCGACAGGAACGCCTGGCGGCCCCTGTCCGTCGTGCTCAACGCGGGCATCGGCTTCCACAAGAGCTGCTGCGGCGGGCCCGGCTGGCGCCCCCGCACCCTCCGTGAGGTCAAGGAACGCGCGGCCCACGCCCGCCGGACGGGCGAGCCCATGGCCAAGGCGCTGCTGCGTCACGACCTGCCCTGAGGCGGCCGCCGCGGGGCGCCGGCCGGCGGCCGCAGGCCGGACCGAGCCCCGATGAGCAGACGCGATCTCCGGCCAGTCCTCGGCGGAAATCCCTCGCCACTCCCTCCTCTTCTTCTCAGGCCCCGCACAGGTGGATCCCGGTTCGAGCGCACGCTTCGGTGAAATAGGCGCTTGCCGCGACCCGTTGGCCTGTGCCTAAGGTGATCGTCGCGCGCACGGACGGGACCTAGACCACCCCGCCCCCTGCACGCGTAACCAGTCACGTCGTTCGGCGGCCGGGGGAACGGTGCCGCGCTGACGCTCGCGTATCGCAGCCGCCCCGCGGGGCGGTCGCCCCCGCCTGCCTTCGCTCGCCATCGCAACGAAGGATGATCCTTTGCGTCCAAAAACGGGGCTGTTCAGACCCGGATCACCCATAACCTCCGCGGCGGTCACGTCCGTCACCGCCCTGGCCGTCCTCGGTGGCCTCGCCGCCCAGCCCGGCGCGCTCGGCCCGCGCCTCGCGCCGACGGCCGCCGTCGCCGACTCGTACGACGGCTACGACACCAAAGCGGCCCAGCAGCTGCGGGAAGACCAGTGCGTGGCCGCGTTCGCCCTGCGCAAGGGCGGCCCCGGCATCGCCGCCCTCGCGCAGAACGCCATCACTCTGCCGCCCGACCAGATGCACAAGAAGCTCGAACGGGACCTCTTCAACGACAAGACCCCGCTGCACGAGGCCTTCAACACGGACCGCACGACCACCGACCAGTGGATCGACAAGGTCAACAAGCAGGGGACCGCCTGGTCCGGCACCGTCAGCGGTCTGGAGTTCTACCCGAACGCGCCGAAGGACCCGGACAAGATCTACGACAGGACCGGGCTGCTCCCGTGGCTGTACCAGTCGTACTTCGAGCCGGTCGACCTGTTCTCCCCCTTCTTCGATCCGTCGCCGACCGCCGACGACAAGGAGAAGGCCGCCGCACTGACGATCGGTGACGCGCTCTACACCACGGGAGGCACGCCGCAGGAGCAGGAGGCGTGGAAACTCTGGAAGAAGAACTCCGGGAAGATCGAGCCCAACCAGTTCTTCGTTCCGCGGGTGTTCGCCGATGACGCCCGCGTCTTCCTGTCCTCGGGCGGCTTCCCCCGTACGGCTCCGGCGCCGGACTCGGCGGAGTTCCGGATCGCCGTCGAGGACCTGAAGACCCGTTTCGCCTCGTGCGCGTGGCACGATCCGATCGACCCGAACCGGGTGCTCGGCAAGGAGGTCGCACAGGCGTCCGCCGAGTGGCAGCGGGAGATCGCCGCGCAGGCCGCGCAGCGACAGCAGATCCTCGCCGCCGGCGCCTCCGCCACGAAGTCCCTGCAGGACGGCACGTACACGCTGGGTCAGATCCTCGGCCAGTCGTGGGTCGCCGACTACACCACCCGCTGGCAGGACTACTGGTCCGCGGGCGGGGTCGGCTGGATCGGCGACAGCCCGGTGGCCATCGAGGTGCCGGGCGCCGCGGGCAACTGTCTGGACGTCCAGGGCGGGGGCAAGACCAACGGCACGCCCGTCCAGATCTACACCTGCAACGGCAGCGCCGCGCAGCAGTGGACGCTGGAGGGCGGTGAGGACGACCTCCACCTGCGGAACGTCAACTCGCTGAAGTGCCTGGACGTGGCCGGCAACGCCTCCGCCAACGGCACGAAGATCCAGATCTCGGACTGCTACAAGTCCAAGGGGCAGTCGTGGAAGGGCGACGTCCGCGCCACCGCGCCCCTGAAGAGCGTCTCCACCGGCAAGTGCCTCGATCTGCCCGCGTTCACCAAGAGCACCGACACGCGGCTGATGGACTGCAAGACGGGCACCGCGCAGCAGTTCAAGATCAAGCCGTCCGGTCACAAGGGCACCGACAGCCCCTCGTACCCGGCGAAGGCGGACTTCGACAAGGCGAAGAAGAACGTCACCGACGCCCAGACGACGGCGAAGACACAGCTCGCCGCGCTCAGGGCGCACCTGGAGAGCGCCAAGAAGTCGGCCGCCACGTCGGACGCGGCCGAGCAGGCGGCGTACGGCATCGCGGACGCCGCCGGCGCGCCCCGAGGTCGTGGGCTGCTCGTCGGGCAACAGAAGGCACAGGTCACCAAGGGCATCGTCGCCGCGCTGACGGCGATGGTGAAGGCCGGTGAGACCGCCGAGGCGGCCACCCGTGCCACCGCCGGGGACAGCCTGACGATCGCGCAGCGCGCGCTGGCCCAGGCCGCGCAGGTCAACACCGAGTTCCGCAAGGAGGCCGCGTACAAGGCCGAGTTGCAGGCGAAGGCGGCGGCGGACGCGGCCAAGCTGCACCGGGACAACGCGAAGAAGGACAAGGAGACCGCGGAGGCGAAGCTCGGAGAGGCCCTGAAGGCCGAGGGCGACGCCAAGGTGGCCGCCGCGCAGGCGCACGCCAAGCGGCTCGCGGCCGAAGCCGAGGAGAAGACGGCGAAGGCCGAGAAGGACACCGCGGCCGTCAAGCAGTCCGAGGCCGCGCAGCACAAGACGCAGGCCCAGGCCGAGGCGGTGAACGCCAAGGAGTCCAAGGAGAAGGCCGAAGCCTCCGAGGCGACCGCCGTCGCGCGCAGGAACGACGCGGTCAAGGCCCGTGACAAGGCCCGCGACCTGCGGGACGACGCCTGGGACGCGGCGCAGAAGGCGGATGCCGCCCGCGCCAAGGCGGACGCGAAGGAGGCGTACGCCCAGGCGCACGAGTCCGACGCCCAGGCCCAGCAGTCCCGCGCGGCGGCCGACGCCGCCGCCGGGCACGCGAGCGACGCCGAGGCGGCCGCCGGCCGGGCCCGGGCCGAGGCCGACGCCGCCACCGAGGCGGCGGCGGAGGCGGACGCCGCGGCCACCCGCGCCGAGGCGGCCGCGAAGCGCGCCCGCTCCGACGCGGACGCCGCCCAGGCCGCCAAGCTGAAGGCCGATGCCGCCGTCGCGACCGCCACCAGCGCCGCGGCCGACGCCATCGACGCCTCCCAGCACGCCGCCACCGAGGCCGACACGGCCGTCAGGCTCGCGGACGAGGCGGAGAAGCAGGCCAAGGACGCCAAGTCCCAGGCGGACCTGGCGAGCAAGGAGGCCGCGAAGGCGCTGGCCGCCTCGGCGAAGGCGGCGGGCTTCGCCCACGTCACGGCGCAGGCCGCCGTCGCCGCGGGCCAGGCGGCCGCGCAGGTCGCCAAGCCGGCCAACGACGCGATCGAGCTCGGCTCCCCCTTCGTCACCACCGACTCGGCCGCCGGCCTGGTCGTGCTGACCGGGCAGGCGTCGAAGTCCATCGCCGAGCAGCAGCAGGCCGTCGCCGACGCCCATGCGCAGAACGCGCAGGCGGAGGCCGCGGCGGCCAAGGACATCGCCGCCCAGGCACAGGGTGACACCAAGGCCGCCTATCAGCACGCGGCGAACGCCGCGGCGCACTCGGCGACCGCCCGTGGCTACTCCAAGGAGGCCCTGGGTTACGCGGCCGACGCCGCCAAGGCCGCCTCGAAGGCCTCGGCGTCCCTGGCCCGCACGATCGAGTACGACCGGCAGGCCACCGCGGACGCCGCCGCCGCCGACCAGGCGGCCGGCCGCGCCGAGGGGTACGCCAAGCAGGCCCGCGAATCCGCGGACCAGGCCGCCCTCGACGCCCAGGCCGCACGCCAGGCCGCTGCCGCGGCCGAACAGTCGGCCAAGGACGCCCGCGCGGCCGCCGACCGCGCCGCCACCGCCGCGACCGAGGCCGAGCAAGCGGCCAAGGACGCCCTGAAGTACGCCAAGGAGGCGGAGAAGGCAGCCGAGGAAGCGGCACGCAAGGCCGCGAACAAGCAGGTCTCGACCGGTGCGGGCACCGGCTTCGGCGGCACCTGGTACGTCGTCGACGAGGACTCCGTCGAGATCACCGACGCCAAGCAGCACGAGCCGTGCGAGATCAAGATCGGCTTCGAGGGCTGCACGGTGACGTTCACGGTCACCTTCAGCGCCGTCGTCGACTTCTTCCTCTGCACCGACGCCGACTCGGTCGCCGGTGGCGAGCGCTGCGCGCCCGAGGACACGCTGCTCATCGAGAGCAAGCGCATCCCGGGCCTGAAGCAGGACGTCACCCGCTACTTCACCAAGCTGGAGCTCATCCAGGAGACCCTGACCTACAAGATCCTCAAGGCGGTCCTGGTCCAGGACTTCGTCGACTGCTGGCACGGCAGCGTCAGCGGCTGCGCCTGGGCGGCGAGCAACTTCATCCCCGGCAAGGCCTTCGGCAAGGTCTTCGAGGCGCTCAACGCCCTCGACGCCGCGATGAAGACCGGCATCGGCGTCGCCGACGCCTTCAAGGCCCTCAAGGCCCTCGACCTGGATCCGGCGACCCTTGCCAAGATCTCGCAGCAGGTCAACATCTATGAGAACGCCTTCACCGCCTGTGTGCGCAACAGCTTCCCGGGGCACACCCAGGTGCTGATGGCGGACGGATCCCACCGGGCCATCAGCCGGGTGCGGACCGGGGACCTGGTGAAGGCCGCGGACCCCGCCACCGGGGAACTGCGGACCCAGCAGGTCACCGCCACCTTCCGGCACGACACCGAGCGCCTGATCGACATCACGGTCGCCGGCGGAGGCACCCTGGCCAGCACCGCCGGCCACAAGTTCTTCGTGGCGGACCGCGGCTGGCGCACGGTCTCCGAGCTGCGCGTCGGCGACCGCCTGCGCACCCCGGACGGCCCGGTCCGTGCGGTGACGGCGCTCCGCGACCGCGCCGGCCTGAAGCCGAACACGGTGTACGACCTCACGGTCGACGGGCCGCACACCTTCTTCGTGCGCACGACGGGCGGGCGGCCCCAGGACGTACTCGTCCACAACTGCCTGAACATCGTGGCCGACGAGGGCAAGAACGGCGCCCACACCCTGGGCGAGCACGTCAACCTCAACAATCAGGAGGCCATGGCCAAGGCCACCCGGGACGGCATCGCGACGGTGTGGAACGATCAGGACACCGCCGTGCGCTGCATCAACGAGGCCTTCCAGCAGTGGCTGGCGCGCAGCCCGAAGAACGGGAAGAAGCTCGCGGACTGGATCAAGGAACAGCGCAAGAAGCCGGGTACGGAGCGCTTCGATCCCCGCTACGACCTGTTCCCCATCGAATGGGAGCTGCGGGGCGAGGGATCGCTCGGCAAGGTCTGGCACTCGGGAGCCCGGACGCCGGTGAACGCGGGCAACAAGGTGGTCATCAACATCAAGGCGGTACGG
The DNA here is from genome assembly GCF_040680975.1 of Streptomyces sp. NPDC051921. NCBI lineage: Bacteria > Bacillati > Actinomycetota > Actinomycetes > Kitasatosporales > Streptomycetaceae > Streptomyces > Streptomyces sp. NPDC051921. Next base: position 134,658 of record NZ_JBFAXU010000023.1, on the reverse strand, counting down.
GGCAAGGGGAACGCCCACCCCGGTGACCCGGTGACGGACGTACCGGACAACTTCGTGATCTACACCGCCTACCCGAAGTAGGAGAGGGGAGAGGGGAACATGGCGCAGCCGCACCGGCACCTCGGTGTCGACATCGGGCTCACCGGGCTGATCAAGTGGATCCAGTACCCGCCGGTCGACGGTGAGGCCGCCGGTCTGGAGGTCGTGGCGAGCAGTGCGGACCGGTTCGAAGGCCGGTTCGCCCACCAGCTGCTGAGGGACTGTCTCGTGCTCCTGGACTCACCGCTGTCCAGCCGTGACATCGAGGTCCTGTGGCTGGCGGGGACGTTCCGGGCGTTCGACCTGGAGCGGCTCGGGATCGACGGCCGGGTGTGGCTGCGCCGGATCGCGGAGGTCTGCACCGACCGGATCCACCGCGACGACCCCTCCCGTACGCCCGCCGCCGCCGCGACGGTGGTGGACGTGGCCGTGCGGGAGGCGGTCGTCGCCGAGATCGGGTCGGTCGGCCCCGCCCTGGCACAGGCCACGGCCCACCACGCCTACCACCCGCTCGACGGTGTCGTACCGGCGCTGTACCGGGCCGCCGAGGTCGATCCGGACCTCGGGTTCCGGCTGTTGCTCCGGGCGCTGAAGGGGTACTTCGTGCCGATCAGCGAGGCCCGGTACGAGCGCTACCTCGCGCTCGGGGACGAGCTCGGTCTCGGTGAGGACGTGGTGGACGACCGGGACTTCAACATCTGGTCCGACCTGGAGGACTGACGGAGACGGGGCGCGGACGGGTCATCCCGTCCGCGCCATCGTCTTCAGGTACGCCGCCAGGCGGTCGTACTGCTCCCGTACCCCCGCCTCCATCCCCGCCGCCAGGGCCTGGTCGCGGATCTCCGTCGTCGGCCAGAAGGACGTGCTGGTGAGGGCCGTGCCGCCGTCGGGGGTGGCGTCGAAGGCGAGGATCACGCGGACCGGATCGGCGCCCGGCATCTGCTCGAAGTTCTCGGTGTAGACGAGGCGCTCGGCCGGGACGATCTCCTCGTACGCGCCGGAGAAGACGATCTCCTGTCCCTCCGGGGTCCGCTGGCCCCAGCGCCAGGCGCCGCCGGGGCGCAGGTCGATGTCGCAGACCGACATGGTCAGGGAGTCGGGGCCGTACCACAAGCGCACGTGCTCGGGGCGCGTCCACGCCTCCCACACGCGTCGGACGGGGGCGTCGAAGGTGCGGGTGATGACCAGCTCGCGGTCCGCCGGTGTGGTCAGCAGGGTGATCATGACGTGCTCCGCCTCCCGCTTCCGTTCCGGGACTCCGGTCCGGGGGATTGCGTTCCGGGCTCTCCCACCAGCATCGCCCCTCCGCATGTCGCCCGCACGCCTCACGGGAAAGCCCGAGGGCGGCACCCCCGGTGGGGGTGCCGCCCTCGGTCGCGTTCAGCGATGAACGTCCGATCCCTGGGGATCAGAAGTCCATGTCACCGCCCGGCATGCCGCCGCCGGCCGGCGCGGCGGCCTTCTCCGGCTTGTCGGCGATGACGGCCTCGGTGGTGAGGAACAGGGCCGCGATGGAGGCGGCGTTCTGCAGCGCGGAGCGCGTCACCTTGGCCGGGTCGATGATGCCCTCGGCGATCATGTCGACGTACTCACCGGTCGCGGCGTTCAGGCCGTGACCGACGGGGAGGTTGCGCACCTTCTCCACGACGACGCCGCCCTCGAGACCACCGTTGACGGCGATCTGCTTCAGCGGGGCCTCCAGGGCCAGCTTGACGGCGTTGGCACCGGTGGCCTCGTCGCCGTCCAGCTCCAGCTTCTCGAAGACCGCGGAGGCCTGCAGCAGGGCCACGCCACCACCGGCGACGATGCCCTCCTCGACGGCCGCCTTCGCGTTGCGAACGGCGTCCTCGATGCGGTGCTTGCGCTCCTTGAGCTCGACCTCGGTCGCGGCACCGGCCTTGATGACGGCGACGCCACCGGCGAGCTTCGCCAGGCGCTCCTGGAGCTTCTCGCGGTCGTAGTCCGAGTCGGAGTTCTCGATCTCGGCGCGGATCTGGTTCACGCGACCGGCGACCTGCTCGCTGTCACCGGCACCGTCGACGATGGTGGTCTCGTCCTTGGTGATGACGACCTTGCGGGCGCGGCCCAGCAGGTCCAGGCCGGCGTTCTCGAGCTTGAGACCGACCTCCTCGGAGATGACCGTGCCGCCGGTGAGGATGGCGATGTCGTTCAGCATGGCCTTGCGGCGGTCGCCGAAGCCCGGGGCCTTGACGGCGACGGACTTGAAGGTGCCACGGATCTTGTTGACGACCAGGGTCGACAGGGCCTCGCCCTCGACGTCCTCGGCGATGATCAGCAGCGGCTTGCCCGACTGCATGACCTTCTCGAGGAGCGGGAGCAGGTCCTTCACCGAGGAGACCTTGGAGTTGACGATGAGGATGTACGGGTCCTCGAGCGCGGCCTCCATGCGCTCCATGTCGGTCGCGAAGTACGCCGAGATGTAGCCCTTGTCGAAGCGCATACCCTCGGTGAGCTCCAGCTCCAGACCGAAGGTCTGGGACTCCTCGACGGTGATGACGCCTTCCTTGCCGACCTTGTCCATGGCCTCGGCGATGAGCTCGCCGATCTGGGTGTCGGCGGCGGAGATGGAGGCGGTGGAGGCGATCTGCTCCTTCGTCTCGACCTCCTTCGCCTGGTCGAGCAGCGCACCGGAGACGGCCTCGACGGCCTTCTCGATGCCGCGCTTGAGGGCCATCGGGTTGGCGCCGGCGGCGACGTTGCGCAGGCCCTCACGGACCAGCGCCTGGGCGAGAACGGTGGCGGTGGTCGTACCGTCGCCGGCGACGTCGTCCGTCTTCTTGGCGACTTCCTTGACCAGCTCGGCGCCGATCTTCTCGTACGGGTCCTCGAGCTCGATCTCCTTGGCGATGGAGACACCATCGTTGGTGATCGTGGGGGCGCCCCACTTCTTCTCGAGGACGACGTTGCGACCCTTGGGGCCGAGGGTGACCTTGACGGCGTCAGCGAGCTGGTTCATGCCGCGCTCGAGACCGCGCCGGGCCTCCTCGTCGAACGCGATGATCTTGGCCATGTGAAGTGGTCCTCCCGGACATGGGGTGGATAACGCTCCAGGACCGCGCCGACGCCCGCGACGGACGGCCTCCGTGCTCCTCGTGGTTCCTTGCCCCACTCGGTCGGCGACCTCGTCTGCCCGATCCTCGTAGCACTCTCACCTTCAGAGTGCTAACGCCAATGATTAGCACTCGCCCTAGGAGAGTGCAAGCGACTCAGGGGGATCCGCCACCCTCCGGCCATCTGTCGGCGCACGCGCGCCACACGCGCGGGCGCACGCGCCCGAGCACGCGCGAGGGGCCCGCATCCCCACCGGGATGCGGGCCCCTCGACGGAAGTGCGTCGGTGGCCGATCGCGCCGCGCTCAGACGGCGAGCTTGACCATGTCCGCCTGCGGACCCTTCTGGCCCTGCGAGATCTCGAACTCGACCCGCTGACCCTCTTCGAGGGTGCGGTATCCGTCCATCTGGATCGCGCTGTAGTGGACGAAAACATCCGCACCACCGTCGACCGCGATGAAGCCGTAGCCCTTCTCCGCGTTGAACCACTTGACGGTGCCCTGAGCCATGCCTAACTCCCCTATTACTGGCCCTTGCGCGGGGCCGCACTTCGCGGACCCGGGTCAGACCCTGCGCCGGAACGCGTCGACCGCGGCTGAATGTATCTGCCCAACTGCCCTCTGCAACAGGTCAATCGGACGAGAATTCTGGGCACGGCCGAAAGGGGAATTGGGGAGAATCCCCGGAATTCCGGGGCAAGTCGGGCCCGGCAAAACGCGCAGAAGGTACACAAGGCGCGGGCACATTGGCTACTTCTTGCCGTGCGGAGACGCATTCTCATATGCGCCTGGCATGAGCAGCGGAGGGGACTTCCCCAACTCTACCGCGCTCAACCATGCAGAATTGCCCCTTCCGCTTCTTCTTGCGGAAGGGGCAATTCAGGTACTGCGGGTACTCGTGGGTACGGCTCGGCCGCGCTCGGCTCAGCAGCCGCCGGCGACGGCCGGGATGATGGAGACGCCCGCGCCGTCCGGCGTCGCGGTCTCCAGGCCCTGCTCGAAGCGCACGTCGTCGTCGTTCACGTACACGTTGACGAAGCGGCGCAGCTTGCCCTGGTCGTCGAGGACGCGGGCCGCGATGCCCGTGTGGTTCTTCTCCAGGTCGGCGATGACCTCGGCGAGGGTCGCACCCTCGGCGGGCACCTCGGACTGACCGCCGGTGTAGGTGCGGAGGATGGTGGGGATGCGGACGTTCACGGCCATGGCTGTCTTCGTACCTCTCGGATTCAGTGGGCCAGGCCCGCGTCGCGGAACGCGTCCAGGCTCGGGCGGATGGTGGCGGTCGCCTGCGAGCTCTCGGCCACGGCGTCCAGGGTCTTGAGGCCGTCGCCGGTGTTGAGGACCACCGTCGTCAGCGTGGGGTCGATGAGGCCGTTCTCGACGAGCTTCCGCGTCACGCCGACGGTCACGCCGCCCGCGGTCTCGGCGAAGATGCCCTCGGTGCGGGCGAGGACCTTGATGGCGTCGACGACCTGCTCGTCGTTCACGTCCTCCACGGCACCGCCCGTGCGGCGGGCGATGTCGAGCACGTACGGGCCGTCGGCCGGGTTGCCGATGGCCAGCGACTTGGCGATGGTGTTCGGCTTCTGCGGGCGGACCACGTCGTGACCGGCCTTGAAGGCGGCGGAGACCGGGGAGCAGCCCTCGGCCTGGGCGCCGAAGATCTTGTACGGCTTGTCCTCGACCAGGCCCAGCTTGACGAGCTCCTGCAGCCCCTTGTCGATCTTGGTGAGCTGGGAGCCGGAGGCGATCGGGATGACCAGCTGGTCCGGGATGACCCAGCCGAGCTGCTCGCAGATCTCGTACGCGAGCGTCTTCGAGCCCTCGCCGTAGTACGGGCGGAGGTTGACGTTCACGAAGCCCCAGCCCTCGCCGAGCGGGTCGCCGATGAGCTCCGAGCAGAAGCGGTTGACGTCGTCGTAGTTGCCCTCGATGGCGACCAGGTCGCCGCCGTAGACACCGGCCATGACGACCTTGCCCTGCTCCAGGTCGTGCGGGATGAACACGCAGGAGCGGAAGCCGGCCCGGGCGGCGGCGGCGCCGACGGCGCCGGCCAGGTTGCCGGTGGAGGAGCAGGAGAGGGTGGTGAAGCCGAAGGCGCGGGCGGCCTCGATGGCCTGGGCGACGACCCGGTCCTTGAAGGAGTGGGTCGGGTTGCCGGAGTCGTCCTTGACGAAGAGCTTGCCGGGCTCGACGCCGATCTCGCGGGCGAGGTTGTCGGCCTGGACGAGCTTGGTCCAGCCCGGGTTCAGGTTCGGCTTCTCGGCGACGTCGGCGGGGACGGGCAGCAGCGGGGCGTAGCGCCAGATGTTGGCGGGGCCGGCCTCGATCTGCTTGCGCAGGGCCTCGGGGTCACCGGTGGGCAGGTCGTACGCGACCTCGAGGGGGCCGAAACACAGCTCACAGGCGAAGATCGGGCCGAGCGGGAAGGATTCGCCGCATTCGCGACAGGAGAGTCCGGAAGCGGGACCGAGATCGACGGTGGTTCCGGGTGCGACGGTCTGTACAGCCATGGAGGCGAGGCCCTTTCTCCTCATCTTCCTCATGACGCATTTCGCCATGAGACGGATTTGGCACCTTCCCTAGCCGGGGGCCTCGCTGGAGGACGAGACAAACCGACTGGAGGGTTGCCGGGGCTTCAACGGGCCGTTTCCCTCTGCCCCTCTGGATGAGCGGTATTCGATTGTGGGACGCGGCCGGCACCCCGACATGCATCGGGCGTCCGCGTTGTTCAAGACTGTAACCGAAGGCCTCGACAGGGGAGACGGACGTCCGATCCGCGAGATGGAGATCACGTTGCTGGAAGAAGTGGAGCGCTGGCTGGCCCGGCGGTCCTGGTCCGTGGCCGACCGTCCGCTGGAGCGGGTCCTCGCCGCCAAGCGGGGGACGACGGTCAGCGTGGTGCTGCCCGCGCTGAACGAGGAGGCGACCGTCGGCGCGATCGTCTCCGTGATCCGCCGCGAACTGATGACGCCGGCGGTGCCGCTGGTGGACGAGCTGGTGGTGATCGACTCGGGCTCGACCGACCGTACGGCCGAGGTCGCCGCGGCCGCCGGCGCGCGGGTGGTGGCGCGCGACGCGATCCTGCCCCGGATACCGGCGGTGCCGGGCAAGGGCGAGGTCCTGTGGCGGTCACTGATGGTGACCAGCGGGGACGTCGTCTGCTTCGTCGACGCGGACCTGCGGGACTTCTCGGCGGACTTCGTCACGGGGATCGTCGGCCCGCTGCTCACCGATCCGGACGTGGACTTCGTGAAGGCGATGTACGACCGCCCGCTCGGCGACACCCCAGGTCAGGGCGGTCGTGTGACGGAGCTGGTGGCCCGGCCGCTGCTCAACCTGCACTGGCCGAGGCTCGCCGGTTTCGTCCAGCCGCTGGGCGGCGAGTACGCGGCGCGGCGCTCCCTGCTGGAGCGGCTCCCGTTCCCGGTCGGTTACGGAGTGGAGCTGGGCCTCCTCGTGGACGCGCTGCACACGGTCGGCCTGGACGCACTCGCACAGGTGGACGTGGGGGTGCGCAAGCACCGGCACCAGGACGGCCGGGCGCTCGGCCGGATGGCGGCGGCGATCTACCGGACGGCCCAGCTGCGTCTCTCGCGCGGGCACCTGGTGCGACCGCTGCTCACCCAGTTCGAGCGCGGCGAGGACGGATTCACGCCGCACACGTACGCGGTGGACACGGAGGAGCGGCCGCCGATGACGGAGATCGCGGAGTACGCGGAGCGCCGCCGCGTGGCGTGACAGCGAATAATGATCATTTCTGCCTACATTTCCGTTTCATGCGGCTCAGATTCACACGGTTCAGAACGGCAACGGGAATCCTGCTGGCCGCCCTCGGCATGGCGGCCGGGACACTGACGATCCCCTCGGCCGCCCCCGCCGCGGCCGACCGGGGCAGGGTCGCGCACGGCGCTCCGAGGACCGCGCACCCGGGTGACCTTTCTGCGGCGAGGAAGGCCGCCGGCGCCCACCCGGGGCTCGACGGGCCGGCCACGGGCCCCGAGCCGGCACCGCCGGACCGGTCCCCGTCGTCCCCCGCACCGACGACCCCGCGCCCCGCGCCGCCCTCCCCGGACCCCGGCCCGCGCGCCGGCGCCCACGGCGGCGCCCAGGGCGGCACGACGACGCGGACCGGCGAGCGCCTGTGGCTGCTCGGCGCGCTGGGCCTCGCGCTGGCGGCGACGGGCGCGGTGGCCATGGCGGCGGCCAGGGCCCGCGGGCCGCGCTGAGTCGCGGGGGCGGGCCGGGGGCAGCGGTGCGGGCCGGCTCGGCGACGGACCCTCCGGACCCGTCGAGCCCTGCCGGCCCGAATCCGTACGTCTCGAATCCGTACGTTTGAGCGTTTACCGGACGGGCTAGGTTCGCCGTATGGCTTCTGTCCTCGTGGCATCGAACCGTGGCCCGGTCTCGTACACCGTGCGGGACGACGGCGCCCTGGACACCCGGCGGGGCGGCGGCGGGCTCGTGTCGGGCCTGAGCGCCGTCTCGTCGGAGGGCGCGGCGGAGGACGGCCTCTGGGTGTGCGCGGCGCTGAGCGACGGCGACCGCGAGGCGGTGCGGCGCGGCGTGGCCGAGCCCGGGGTGCGCATGCTGGACATCGACCCGGACGTGTACGCCGACGCGTACAACGGCATCGCGAACTCGGTGCTGTGGTTCCTGCACCACCATCTGTACGACATCCCGCGCGAGCCCGTCTTCGACGCGGCCTTCCGCCGCCGCTGGGAGTCCTACCGCGCTTACAACCGCGCCTTCGCCGAGGCCCTCGCCGAGGCCGCCGACGAGGGCGCGGCGGTGCTCGTCCAGGACTACCACCTGGCGCTGGTGCCGGGGCAGCTGCGCGCGCTGCGCCCCGACCTGCGGATCGCGCACTTCACGCACACGCCGTGGGCCTCGCCGCAGTACCTGGGCATGCTCCCGGACGACGTCCACCACGAGCTGGTCGAGGGCATGCTCGGCGCCGACGAGGTCGGCTTCCACACCCGGGCCTGGGCGTCCGCCTTCCTCGCCGACCCCCTGGTCGAGCGCGCGGCCGACGGCACGCGGGTCGCCGTGCACCCCCTCGGCGTGGACGCCGGGGAACTGCGCGGCCTCGCCCACCGGCCCGAGGTCGACGAACGGCTCGCCGCGCTGCGCGCCGAGGTCGGCGACCGCAGGACCATCGTCCGCGTCGACCGCACGGAGCTGTCCAAGAACATCCTGCGCGGCCTGCTCGCCTACCGGGAACTCCTGACCACCCGCCCCGAGTGGCGCGGCCGCGTCGTCCACCTGGCCTCCGCCTACCCCTCGCGGCAGGACCTGGAGGTCTACCGGGCGTACACGGCCTCGGTCGGCGAGCTCGCGGCGCGGATCAACGAGGAGTTCGGCACGCCGGACTGGCAGCCCGTCCTGGTGTCCGTCCAGGACGACTTCACCCGCTCCCTCGCCGCCTACCGGATGGCCGACGTCGCCCTGGTCAACCCGGTCCGCGACGGCATGAACCTGGTCGCCAAGGAGATCCCGGTGGTCTCCGACGCGGGCTGCGCCTTGGTGCTCTCCCGGGAGGCGGGCGCGTACGAGGAGCTGCGCGCCGACGCCCTCACGGTCAACCCGTACGACGTGACGGGCACCGCCGAGGCGCTGCACGAGGCCCTTTCCATGCCCGCCCCGGAGCGCGCCGACCGCACGAAGCGCCTCGCTGCGGCGGCGACGGCGCTGCCGCCGCAGCGCTGGTTCCTGGACCAGTTGGAGGCGCTGCGGGCGCTCCCGTAGGGCCTCCCGCGCTCTGGCACCGCCGTCGTCGTCGCCGTCGCACCGCCGTCGTCGCCTTCGCCGTCGCACCGGCGTCGCCGTCGTCGATCACGGCGGCGACAGGGCAGACCCTGCCCCTCCCCTACTGCTCCCCTGCATCCGGCGGGAAATTCTTCGGGGTCTCCCCCTCCTCCTGACCGGTCCTTCCGTGCCAGACTCTGCGCCGATCGTTCCCCCAGGCGATCCGTTCACCCTCAACGGAACCACGCGCACCATGCGTCCTACGCATGCGAGCGAAGGGATCGCACGACGTGAAAAAGATTGTCGTGGGCATGACCCTAGGGTCGGCGCTCACCGCACTCCTCGCCGCAGGCCTCACCCCGGCCGCCGCGCAGGAAGCCCGGGACGGCAGCACGGGCGCCAGCACGGCGCCCCGCGCGGACAACCGCCCCGGACCGCTCACCAAGCAGCGCACCGAACTGCGCGAGAAGGCGATCGACCTGGTCGCCAAGGGCAAGGCGAAGGCGAACGCCCGCGGCGTCGTCGAGGTCGCGCCCGGCAAGTTCGCCGAGACGACGACCACGACCGCCGTACGCCAGGAGAAGATCCTCACGATCCTCTCCGAGTTCGGCGACCAGAGCCTCGGCAAGTACGGCAGCGTCGCCGGGCCGCTGCACAACCAGATCCCGCAGCCGGACCGGAGCGTGGACAACTCCAACGCCTGGACCGCCGACTTCTCCAAGGCCCACTACGAGGACCTGTTCAACGGCTCCGGCGAGTCGATGCGGACGTTCTACGAGAAGCTGTCCGGCGGCCGCTACTCGGTGAGCAACACCGTCGAGAACTGGGTCAAGGTCCCCTACAACGCGTCCCGTTACGGCGACAACGCCGTCGAGGACACCGGCGGCTCCTGGGCCTTCATCCAGGACACCGGCGACGCCTGGTGGAACGCGCAGATCGCGGCCGGGAAGACGCCCGCCGAGATCGACGCGTACCTCGCGCAGTTCGACGTCTGGGACCGCAACGACTGGGACCACGACGGCAACTTCGACGAGGCCGACGGCTACATCGACCACTTCCAGGCCGTCCACGCCGGCATGGGCGAGGACGCCGGCGGCGGCGCGCAGGGCGAGGACGCCATCTGGTCGCACCGCTGGTACGTCAACGGCGACGACTTCGGCCTCACCGGCCCCGACGTCTCCGGCACCCAGAACAAGGCGGGCGGCGCCCGCATCGGCCAGTCGAAGTACTGGCTCGGCGACTACACCACCGAGGGCGAGAACGGCGGACTCGGCGTCTTCTGCCACGAGTTCGGTCACGACCTCGGCCTGCCGGACTACTACGACACCGACGGCGGCGAGAACTCCACCGCCTTCTGGACCCTGATGAGCTCCGGTTCCTGGCTCGGCCACGGGGCCGCCGCCGGCGAGGGCATCGGCACCCACCCCGGCCTGATGGGCGCCGAGGAGAAGCTCTTCCTCGGCTGGCTCGACGTCGCCGACGCGCCGCTCGGCGCCAACGGCTCGTACACCCTGAGCCCGGCCGCGCTCCAGGTCGCCGGCAAGGCGCAGGCCGTCCGCGTGGCGCTCCCGGACAAGACCAGCAGCACCACGTACGCGACGCCCACCTCGGGCACGCACGCCTGGTGGACGGGCTCGGCGGACGGTCTCAACCAGTCCCTGACCCGCTCCGTGCCCGCCGCCTCGCGCATCACGGTCAAGGCGAGCGCCTGGTACGAGATCGAGGCCGACTTCGACTACCTCTTCGCCGAGTACTCCCTCGACAACGGCGCCACCTGGGCCCGCGCCGGCGCGGCCGTCTCCGGCTCCTCCGCCGGCAAGTGGACGACGCTGCGCTACTCGTACGACTCCGCGGGCAAGCCGTCCCTCTTCCGCTTCCGCTACCAGTCGGACGGCGGCGTGCACTTCGCGGGCGCCTTCCTCGACGACGTCACCATCGGCTCCGGCGGCACCTCGCTGCTGACCGACAACGTCGAGCAGGGCACGAACGGCTGGACGGCGCAGGGCCGCTGGAAGATCTCCACCGGCACCGAGACGGCCACCGCCCCGCGCTACTACCTGCTGGAGAACCGCGAGTACGTCGGCGCCGACGCGCTGCTCGCCGAAGGGCCGTACCAGTTCAGCAAGGGCCTCACCGCCCCTGACTGGGTCGAGTTCTTCCGCTTCCAGAACGGCATGCTGGTCTGGTACGTGGACCGCTCCTACGACGACAACAACGTCAGCGCCCACCCGGGTGGCGGCTCGGCGATGGCGGTCGACGCCCGCCCGACCCCGTTCCGCTACCCCGACGGCACGGCCCCGAGCAACCGGCGCCAGCCCTTCGACGCCACCTTCGGCCTGGAGGCCACGGACGCGACCTGCCTCCACAAGGAGGTCCTGGTCGGCAAGGGCGGCAGCAAGACCGTCGAGACGCAGGCGGCCTGCGCCCCCTCCGTCCCGGGCATCCCGGTCTTCGACGACACCGACCCGAACGCCTACTACGACTCCACGGCCCCCCAGGCCAGCGTGAAGGTCGCGGGCCACGGCGTGAAGGTCACCGTCACCGGCGACGCGGGCGACGACCTGACGATCAACGTGGTCAACCCGGCCTCGTAGACCGGCACCGCACCACCGACCCCGTCGCAGAAGAGGGGCGCCCCGGCCGACCGGGGCGCCCCTCGCCGCCGTACAGGGGCACGGAGCCCCGGGAACGGTGTTACGCCCCCTGGTCCAGGGCCTCCGCCAGACCCGCGAGGAAGTCCACGACCGCCGCCGGCCCCGGGACCGTGAGGTCGGAGCGGTCGGCGAGGTCGGGGACGGCCTCGGAGGCGGCGGCGGAGCAGACGAGGAGGCCGGGGGTGCCGTCGGAGCGGAGCTTCTCGACGGCCGCGAAGGCGGCGAGGTCGCCCAGGTCGTCGCCGGCGTAGAGGACGGAGCCGGCGTCGATCTCGCGGACGTAGTCGGCGAGGGCGACGCCCTTGTCCATGCCAGGGGGCCGGAGCTCCAGGACCATGCGGCCGGGTTCGAGGACCAGGCCGTGGTGGGTGGCCAGGTCGCCGAGGGGGCCCTTCAGGGCCTCGAAGGCGCCCTGGGGGTCCTCCGCGCGGCGGGTGTGGACGGCGACCGCCCGGCCCTTCTCCTCGATCCAGGTGCCGGGCCAGGCCCCGACGCGGTCCAGGAAGCCGGGCAGCTCGGCGCGGACCGAGGCGACGCCCGGGTGCGGGGCGGCGGCGTGCACGGCGCCGGAGACGGCGTCCCAGCGCTCGGCGCCGTAGTGGCCGAGGACGACCAGGTGCTCCAGGCCCGGGACGCCGGCGAAGCCCCCGTAGCGGACCGCGACCCCGGCGGGGCGGCCGGTGATCACGGCGACGGAGGCCACGTGCGGGGCGAGGGCGGCCAGGGCGGGTACGGCGCCGGGGTGGGCGCGGGCCTGCTCCGGGTCGGGGACGATCTCGGCGAGCGTCCCGTCGAAGTCGAGGGCGACGACGGCCTTCTCCGGGCGCGCGAGCAGCGCGGCCAGACCGTCGCGGCCGGCGGTGGTGGTCGGGTGCGGAAGGCGGCTGACCATGCCACGACCCTACCGACGGATCCCGTCCGCGTCAGCGCCACCGCCTCCGCCGTCCGCTCGCGACACCGCTCCTGCGACACCGTTCCGGCCGCACCGCTCCTGCGACACGGTTCCGGCCGCACCGCTCCAGCGGGGGGTTCCGGCGGCACGGTTCCGGCGGCGCGGTCTCAGCGGCGCGATTCCCTTTCCGCCCTGACCCGGCGCAGGCGGTTGACCGTGACCGGGTCGTGGACGAGCGCCCTCGGGTCGTCGAGGAGGGCGTTGAGCAGCTGGTAGTAGCGGGTGGCGGAGAGGCCGAGCTGTTCGCGTACGGCCCGCTCCTTCGCGCCGGGGCCGGGCCAGGAGCGCCGCTCCATGGCCAGCACGGCCCGCTCGCGCTCGCCCAGCTCGCCGGATTCGGTGGTCATACAGACCAACTTATTCCGCGCTCTCCGCCGCCGTCGCCTCCCGGGCGATCCGGCCGAGGACCTCGGACGGCTTGGCGTCGGGCCGGACCGCGCTGCCGATGTCCTTCTTCACCCGGCCGCTGACCTGCGCCCAGGAGGTCTTGCCGACGGGCGGCAGCTGGGAGTCGGGCAGCGCCTCCAGGAACTCGCGGAGGCCCACGTGCTCCGGGGCGGACTGCATGGCGGTGGAGGCGGTGACGGTGGCGGGCAGCAGGTCGTTGTCGCCGGCGAACTTCAGCACGTTCTCGTCGCTGAAGACGAAGTCGAGGAAGGCGCCGACCTCCTTGCGGTGCCCGTTCTGCTTGAAGGCCATGATCCAGTCGGCGACGCCCATGGTGGCCCTGGCCTTGCCGTCGGCACCGGGCAGGGCGATCTTGCCGACCTTGACGCCCTTCTTCTCGGCCTCCTGCATCAGGGACGGGTGTCCGTTGAGCATGCCGACCTCGCCGCGCGTGAAGGCGGCGAAGGCCTCCTTGCGGTCGAGCTTGCCGGGGGCGACCGGGCCGGTGAGGCCGGGGGCGACGAGGTTCTGCCGCAGCCAGTCGAGGGTCCGGATGTTCGCCTCGGAGTCGATCTTGTAGTGGCCGGTGTCGTCGGTGTAGCCGCCCCCGCCGCTGAGCAGCCACATCATCGTCTCGGCCTGGGCCTCCTCGGGGCCGAGCGGCAGCGCGAAGGGGTAGGTGACGCCCTTCTTCTTCAGCTTCTCGGCGGCGGCCGCGAGCTCGGCCCAGGTGGCCGGGGGCTCGTCGACACCGGCCCGGTCGAACAGTTCCTCGTTGAAGAAGAGCAGCCGGGTGGAGGCGACGAAGGGCAGGCCGTACTGGGTGTTCTTGTACTCGCCGGCGTCGACGAGCGGGGCGAGGAAGTTGGCCTGGACGGGGATGGAGAGCAGCTCGTCGGCGGAGTAGAGCTGGCCGGCCGCCGCGTAGTCGGCGTAGGCGCCGATCTGGGCGACGTCGGGGGCCTGGCCGGCCTTGACGAGCTCGGCGACCTTGCGGTCGACGTCGTTCCACGACTCGATCTGGACCTGGACCTTCACGCCGGGGTTCTTCGCCTCGAAGGCGGCGACGAGGCCGGCCCAGTACTTCTTCGTGGAGTCGCCGCCCGTGAGGTCGTAGTCGGCGGCCACCAGCTTGAGGGTGACGTCACCGCCGTCGCCGCTCAGCGTGCCGCAGCCGGAGAGGCCGGCGGTCAGGCCGAGAGCGGTGGCCGCCGCGGCCAGTCCAAGGAATCGTCGCCGCTGCACAGCCGTAACCCACCCTTTGCTCGTCGTCGAGGTTTTGGTCGGCCGCAAGTTTCCCCCGCCTGGTCACCGGAGGTCTACACCACTCGCATATCGCTTCTGCAACGCATTGCCGTGCGACAGCGTGCTTTCCTGGGCGCGATCTGGCAGTAGCTTCCGGATTTCCCGGCCGGTCTGGACCACGAGGAAGTCGTCCCGCATGCCCCGCACCTCCGCCCGCCGACCCACCGCACGGCGACGCGCAGCCGGCCCTCCGGAACCCGCAGCCACCCCCACGGGATTTGTATCCGACCGCAACAATCCTCCGCAGTGGACTAGACCTTTCGGGGGATCTCGCGCGAGACTGTCCCCGTGAGACACGTCATCGCCCTCGATGTGGGCGGCACCGGCATGAAGGCCGCCCTCGTCGGGACGGACGGCACCCTGCTCCACGAGGCCCGCCGGGCCACCGGGCGCGACCGGGGGCCCGAGGCCGTCGTCGAGACGATCCTCGGATTCGCCGAGGACCTGCGCGCCCTCGGCCAGGAGCGGTACGGCGAACCCGCCGCGGCCGCCGGAGTCGCCGTGCCCGGAATCGTCGACGCCGAGAACGGCATCGCCGTCTACGCCGCCAACCTCGGCTGGCGCGACGTCCCGATGCGCGCCCTGCTCAGCGAGCGGCTCGGCGGCATCCCCGTCGCCCTCGGGCACGACGTGCGCACCGGCGGCCTCGCCGAGGGCAGGATCGGCGCCGGAAACGGCGCCGACCGCTTCCTCTTCGTGCCGCTCGGCACCGGCATCGCCGGCGCCATCGGCATCGGCTCCGCGATCGAGGCCGGCGCCCACGGCTACGCCGGCGAGATCGGCCACATCGTCGTCCGCCCCGGCGGCACCGAGTGCGGCTGCGGCCAGCGCGGCTGCCTGGAGCGGTACGCCTCCGCCTCCGCCGTCTCGCTCGCCTGGGCCGAGGCCTCCGGCGCCCCCGAGGCCGACGCCGCCGACTGCGCCAAGGCCGTCGAGTCCGGCGACCTGAGGGCCGTACGGGTCTGGCAGGAGGCCGTCGACGCCCTCGCCGACGGCCTGGTCACCGCGCTCACCCTGCTGGACCCCCGCACGCTCATCATCGGTGGCGGTCTCGCCGAGGCGGGGGAAACCTTGTTCACACCCCTTCGGGCCGCCGTGGAGGAGCGCGTCACGTTCCAGAAGCTGCCCGCCATCGTCCCGGCGGCCCTCGGGGACACCGCCGGATGCCTGGGCGCGGGCCTCCTCGCCTGGGACCTGCTCGCCGACGGGCAGCCGACCGACGAGCCGCCGACCGCACGCCCCACCGACCGCCCCACCGACTCGGAGGTATCCGCCTGATGGCCGTTTCCACAGTTCTCGCCGGGGCCCGCGTGGTGCTGCCGACCGGGATCGTCGAGAACGGGCGAGTGATCGTCGAGAACGGCCGTATCGCCGGCTCCGCCGCGGAGGACGCTCCCGCGCTCGATCTCTCCGGCCACTGGCTCGTGCCCGGCTTCGTCGACATGCACAACCACGGCGGCGGCGGCGCCTCCTTCACCTCGGGCACCGTCGACGAGATCCTCACCGGCGTCCACACCCACCGGCTGCACGGCGCGACCACCGTCGTCGCCTCCTTCGTCACCGGCGACATGGACTTCCTCACCCGCCGCGCGGGCCTGGTCTCCGAGCTCGCCGAGCAGGGCGAGATCGCCGGCATCCACTTCGAGGGCCCCTTCATCTCCCCCTGCCGCAAGGGCGCCCACGACGAGACGCTGCTGCGCGACCCCGACCCGGCCGACGTGCGCAAGCTGCTCGACGCGGCGCGCGGGCAGGCCCGCATGGTCACCCTCGCCACCGAGCTGCCCGGCGGCATCGACTCCGTACGGCTGCTCGCCGAGCACGGCGTCATCGCCGCGATCGGGCACACGGACGCCACGTACGAGCAGACCCGGGCCGCCATCGACGCCGGCGCCACCGTCGCCACCCACCTCTACAACGCGATGCCCGGCCTCGGGCACCGCGCGCCCGGTCCGATCGCCGCGCTCCTGGAGGACGAGCGGATCACCGTCGAGCTCATCAACGACGGCACCCACCTGCACCCGGCCGCACTGGAGCTGGCGTTCCATCACGCGGGCCCGGAGCGGGTCGCCTTCATCACCGACGCGATGGACGCGGCCGGCTTCGGCGACGGGCGCTACATGCTCGGCCCGCTGGAGGTCGAGGTGAAGGACAGCGTGGCGCGGCTCGTCGAGGGCGGCTCGATCGCCGGCTCGACGCTCACCCTCGACCGCGCGTTCAAGCGCGCGGCCACCGTCGACGAGCTGCCGGTGGAGTCCATCGTCCAGGCCATCTCCGCCAACCCGGCCAAGCTGCTCGGCGTGTACGACCGGGTCGGTTCGCTGGAGCCCGGCAAGGACGCCGACCTCGTCGTCCTCGACGCGGACTTCGAGCTCAAGGGCGTGATGCGCCGGGGCGCCTGGGTGGTTGAACCCCAAGTGGGATGATTTCGACGCACGTTGCCTCACGGCGGTTGGCCCCGGGGTCTGGGCCAACCGCCCTCTCTTTGGCATGATCGGGGCGCCGACAGCCGGTGACAGAGACGACGGGGGTGGACCTGGTGATCCTCACAGTCACCCTCAACACGGCGCTGGACCTCACGTATCGCGTCCCCGCGCTCGTCCCGCACGCCTCCCACCGGGTCACCCAGGTCATCGAGCGCCCCGGCGGCAAGGGCCTCAACGTCTCCCGCGTGCTCGGCGCCCTCGGTCACGAGACGGTCGTCACCGGCTTCGTCGGCGGCGCCACCGGCGAGACCCTGCGCGCGCTGCTCGCCCGTACGACCGCCGGACAGCCGGTCCACGACGCCCTGGTCCCGACCGCGGGTGCCACTCGCCGCACCGTCGCCGTCGTCGACGCCGCGAGCGGCGACACCACCCAGCTCAACGAGCCGGGACCCGCCATCACCCCCGCCGAATGGGCCGCGTTCACCGGCCGCTTCGCCGAACTCCTCGACGGGGCGCGGGCCGTGGCCCTGTGCGGCAGCCTGCCGCCCGGCATCCACGTCGGCGCGTACGCGGAACTCGTCCGGCTCGCCCGGGCCGCCGGCGTCCCCACCCTCCTGGACACCAGCGGCGAGCCGCTGCGCCGCGGCATCGCCGCCCGCCCCGACCTGGTCAAGCCGAACGCGGAGGAGCTCGCCCAGCTCACCGGCTCCCGCGAACCCCACCGCGCCACCCGCGACGCCCGCCGCCGCGGCGCCCACGCGGTCGTCACCTCCCTCGGCCCCGACGGCCTCCTCGCCGCCACACCGGACGGCCTCTGGCAGGCCGCCCCGCCCGCCCCCGTGAAGGGCAACCCGACCGGCGCCGGCGACTCCGCCGTCGCCGCGCTGCTCGCCGGCCTCGTCGACGGCGCCGACTGGCCCACCCGCCTCACCCACGCCGTCGCCCTCTCGGCCGCGACGGTGCTCTCCCCGGTCGCCGGCGAGTTCGACGCGACGGCCTACGAGGCCCTGCTCCCGCGCGTCACGGTCCACGAACCGGCGACGGCGGCGTAGCCAGCGGTCGGCCGCAGCCGGCACGTCCCCGCCCCCCACACGCATGCCGAAGGCCCCGGAGGCGGACGCCTCCGGGGCCTTCGGCAAGGCTCACGGCCCGGGCCGCCGGTGTCTCCGGCCCCCGGTCAGGCACCTCCGGTGCGGATCTCCAGCCAGTCGAAGATCGCGTTGCACTGGTTGCCCTGCTCGCACGACAGCTTGATCGTGTTCATGCCCTGCTTGAGGGTGACCGGCGCCCAGGTGGTCTGCCAGTTCTTCTCCAGGTTCGGGTCCGACGAGCCGATGAAGTTCTTCAGGCCTATCGGGTTGCTGTTGGCCGTGTCGTTGACCGTCAGCGTGGCGTTCGCGTCCGCCGCCGGGATCGCGTAGCGCACGTACAGCCGGTACTTGCCGGCCTGCGCCACGTCCGCCTGCCAGGTCACCGAGGACCCGATCGCGTTGAACCCGGTCACGTACGCGCCGTCCGCGCCCTCCGCGCCCTTGATGTCCTTGGCGAGCGCCGCCGACCCGCCCAGCTTGAGCGTGGCCGCGTCCTGCTTCGGCAGCTCCTGCGGGGCCTGCGACTGCGTGGGGTCGGTCGACGGGGACTCGGAGACCTGGGTGGGCGTGCCCGTCGGGCCGCCGCCGCCCGCCTTGTCGTCCTCGCCGCCGCTGTTGTTGATCACCGCCGCCGTGATGCCGATCACCACCACCGCGACGACCGCGACGGCGCCGATGAGGAGGCCCTTGGTGTTGGGGCCGCCGCGGGGGGCGGCCTGCATCGGGGGCACCGGTCGGGTGGGGGCGCCGCCGTTGTAGGTCTCGGGGGCCGCGTACTGGGGGTGCGGCTGGCCGCCGTACGCCTGCTGGTGCGGGACCTTGCCCTGGGGGTGGCCCTGCGCGGCGTGGCCGCCGTACTGCCGCTCGCCGACCGTGCGGACCTGGTTGTACGACGTGCGGGGAACGCCCGGCTGCGCCGCCGGACCCGGGTAGCCGTAGCCGCCGCCCTGGGGCGGCTGGGCACCTGCCGCCTGTCCGTCCGCGTACAGGTAGCCGAACGGATCGTCGTCCTCGGGCGTCTTCGCGCCGTCGTTACCGGCAGCCATCCGGGTCACTCCTCTTTGCCTGCTCGCCAGCCGTCGCCGACCGGCCGAGCCTACCTCGAACGGCCCTGTCGCCGGTTACGGCGATGTGTGTACGACCGGTGAACGAAGCCACCCCCCGTCCGGCTACCCGGCCCGGCGGTGCACCTTCGAACGGGACCGCTTCTCGATGTACATCCGCTGGTCCGCGCTGTTCAGGACCTCTTCGACGGTCATGCCGCACTCGGCCCAGCCGATGCCGAAACTGGCCCCCACGCGCACCGCCCGTCCGTCGACCCGGATCGGCGGAATGATCGCGTTCCGCAGCCGGACGGCGAGGTCGGCGGCGTCGGCCGCGCCCAGGCCGTCGGCGAGGACCACGAACTCGTCGCCGCCGAGCCGGGCGACCGTGTCCCCGTCCCGTACGCCCGTGGTGAGGCGGCGGGCGACCTCGATGAGCACGGCGTCGCCGGTGTGGTGCCCGAAGCGGTCGTTGATCGACTTGAAGCCGTCGAGGTCGCAGAAGAGGACCGCGAGGCCCTTCGTGCCGTCGTCGATCTCACCGCCGGTGGGGGCCACGGTGTGCACATGGTGGTCGTACGGCCCGGCGCCGCCGCCGACCGGTGTGAAGCCGAAGCCGTGCTCGTGCTCGTAGTCGTACTCGTACGGGGACTCGGACCCGGGCCCGTAGCCGTCCGTCGAGGCGGCGACCGGGTCCCCGGCGGTGGCGGCGAAGGGGCGCTCGCAGAGCCGGGCGGAGAGCCGGGAGCGGAGTTCGGCGCTGTTGGGCAGTCCGGTCAGCGCGTCGTGCGAGGCGCGGTGGGCGAGCTGGAGCTCGTGCCGCTTCCGCTCCTCGATGTCCTCGACGTGGGTGAGGAGGAAGCGGGGGCCGTCGGCGGTGTCGGCGACGACCGAATTGCGCAGGGAGACCCAGACGTACGTGCCGTCGCGGCGGCCGAGGCGCAGCTCGGCGCGGCCGCCCTCGGCGGACGTGCGCAGCAGGGTGCCTATGTCCTCGGGGTGGACGAGGTCGGCGAAGGAGTACCGGCGCATCACGGACGCGGGGCGGCCGAGCAGCCGGCACAGGGCGTCGTTCGTACGGAGCAGCCGGCCGTGCTGGTCGCCGCCCATCTCGGCGATGGCCATGCCGGACGGCGCGTACTCGAAGGCCTGCCGGAACGACTCCTCGCTGGCCCGCAGCGCCTGCTGCTCGCGCTCCAGGCGGACCAGGGCGCGCTGCATGTTGGAGCGGAGACGGGCGTTGCTGATCGCGATGGCGGACTGCGAGGCGTACATCTGGAGCGCCTCGCGGCCCCACGGGCCGGGGTGCCGGCCGTTGCGCGGACGGTCGACGGAGATCACACCGAGCAGCTCGCGGCCGGAGCCGGACGGGGCTCCCCCGGGGCGGGCGGAGCCGAGCCTGGGCGAGTACATGGGCGCGTAGAGCCGGTCGTGGGGGTGCCACTCGTCCTCGAAGCGGGGGGCCGGGCCCTCGGTGTGCCACTGCGGGACGTCGTCCTCGATGAGCACCCAGCCCTCGGTGTGCGGGATGAACCGCAGGTCGCCCCAGGACTCGCCCATGGAGAGCCGGCGGTCCCAGGAGGCGCGGGAGCCGACCCGGCCGGTGATCAGGGCCTCGGCGGCGGGGCTGCCGGCGAAGGCGGCGACGACCAGATCGCCGTCGGGGCGCACGAGATTGACGCAGGCCAGCTCATAGTTGAGCCCCGCGACAATGCCGTCGGCGACGGCCTGCAGGGTGTCCGCAAGGCTTCGGGCGGTGTTGAGGTCCGCCACGACCTGATGCAGCTGCCGCAGGGTCGCAAGACGGACGTACGGCTCCGACTCGGTCTCCATCGCTCGCTCTCCCCGAGACCTCGACAGCTGACTCCTGGGTTCTCATCGGCTTCATCGGCTTCGTGGTGCACTGTCCCCGCCACTGAATCACAGCGAGCTGTGCACCCGGTACACAGGGTCAACAAATACTGCACTCTGTGACTCAAGTCACAAAATGGCGTGAGGCTTTCCGAACGGCACGTGAACGGCGCGGGATGGGCGGGCGAAAGGGGTCCTAGGACCGGCGGGGGAAGCCTGACTGGTCCCGGCGCCCGATGTAGGGGGTCCGCGACCGGACTAGCGTGCGAGCGTGCTGCAGAAGACCCTCACCCAGCCCGCCGCCCGGCCCGGCTCCCACGACCTGGCGATCCCTCATGCTGAGGGAGTGAGCAACGACGAGTTCAAGGCCGCGATGTCCCGCCTGGCGGCGGGCGTGGTCCTGGTGACGGCGCACGACCCGGACGACGGCCCGCACGGCGAGGACGTCGGCATGACGGCCACCGCCTTCCTGTCGGTCTCCCTCGACCCCCCGCTCGTCCTCGTCAGCCTCCGCAACGACTCCCGCATGGACGACCTCCTCGCCGAGGTCCCCGTCTGGGCCGTCTCCCTGCTCTCCGAGAGCCAGCGCCACATCGCCGGCCGCTTCGCGATGAAGGGCCGCGTCAGCGACCGCCTGCTCTTCGCCGACGTGCCGTACACCCGCGGCCCGCACAGCAACGCGCCGCTGATGGGCGGCGCGCTCGCCACCCTCGAATGCCGCACCGAGAGCCGCGTCGTCGCCGGCGACCACACCCTCGTCATCGGCCGCGTCCTGGCCACGACCCTCCCCTCCCCGGAACCGGGCCCCCTCACCTACTTCCGCGGCCGCTACCGCACCCTGAACTGACACCCGGTGAACCACACCCGGGCGCATGCCCCCGCCCACCCCTCGGCGGGCAGTCGTCCGGCAGGGCGGGTGGGGCTCAGCCCCAGTCGCGGCCCTGGCGGCCGCGCTTCGTCTCCGCGCGCGCCTTCTTCTCCCGCAGCCGCCGCTCGTTGATGCCGCGGGGGATCTTCGTCGCGCGCCGCGGCTTCGGCGGCGGCGCCGTCGCCTCGGCCAGCAGGGCGGCGAGGCGCACGGCGGCCGTCTCCCGGTTGCGCCACTGGGAGCGGTGCTCCGAGGCGCGGACGGTGACGACGCCGTTCACCAGGCGTGCGGCCAGGCGTTCCAGGGCGCGCGCCTTCCACACCTCCGGCAGGGCCTCCGTCGCCGCCAGGTCGAATCGCAGCTCCACCTGCGAGTCGCTGGTGTTGACGTGCTGCCCGCCCGGCCCGGACGACCGCGAGAAACGCCACTGGAGCTCGGCCTCGGGAAGCGAGACGGAGCCGCGGATGGGATACGGACCGGACATGTCATCCATGTTCCCCGGACCCCGGTCGATGCGTCACCCTGTTTTCGCCCGGGAACCACCGGGCCTCCGTTCGCGTTCTTCCAGACACGATCACCGGCACGACACCGCGTGGAACCACGAGGAAAGGGACTTCCCATGGCTGTAAGCCTCTCCAAGGGCGGCAACGTCTCGCTGACCAAGGAGGCTCCGGGCCTCACGGCCGTCACCGTGGGCCTCGGCTGGGACGTCCGTACGACCACGGGCACCGACTTCGACCTCGACGCCTCCGCCATCGGCGTCGACGCCACGGGCAAGGTCGTCTCCGACGGGCACTTCGTCTTCTTCAACAACAAGTCCACCCCGGACCAGACCATCGTCCACACCGGTGACAACCGCACCGGCGAGGGCGGCGGCGACGACGAGCAGATCAACGTCAACCTGGCCGGTCTCCCGGCCGGCGTCGACAAGATCGTCTTCCCGGTCTCCATCTACGACGCGGTCAACCGCTCGCAGAACTTCGGCCAGGTCCGCAACGCCTACATCCGCATCGTGAACCAGGCCGGCGGAGCCGAGATCGCCCGCTACGACCTGTCGGAGGACGCCGCCGTCGAGACCGCCATGGTCTTCGGCGAGCTCTACCGCAACGGCGCCGAGTGGAAGTTCCGCGCCGTCGGCCAGGGTTACGCCTCCGGCCTGGAGGGCATCGCCCGCGACTTCGGCGTCAACATCTGAGCGCTCCACGCGTGACCGCAGAGCCCCGGCGCCGCACGCCGGGGCTCTACGCTTGCCGGGTGATCGTCGAACCGCTGACGCCCAAGGACCCGTACGACCTCCCCGGCCCGCTGCTCACCGAACTCACCGAGCTGTACGCCTCGAACGAGGACTTCCAGCAGCTCAGCGGCGACTTCCCGGACCCCGCCCGGATCCGTCCGGAGCAGGTCGCCGCCGCCCTCGCCGACGAGCTCGCCCAGCCCACCGCCGAGGTGCTGCTCGCCCGTTCCGAAGGGCGCCTGGTCGCGATCGCCCTCACCCTCGCCCGCCACCCGGACCCGGCCGAACCCGACCCGTGGCTGGGCCTGCTGATGGTCCACGCCGGTGCGCACCGCGCGGGCCACGGGCGCCGCCTCGCCGCGTACGTCGAGGCGGGCTTCCGCTCCCAGGGCCGCACGGGACTGCGCCTCGCGGTCCTGGAGAACAACCCGCGGGCGCTCGCCTTCTGGACGTCGCTCGGCTACGAGGAGACCGCGCGCCGGCCCGACCTGGCGCACGGCCGACCGTGCGTCGTCCTGCGCAAGGGCCTCTAGCGGGCAGCACCGGGCGGTACCCGGCGCTGTCCGCCGCCCACGGTGCGGCTACCGAGGGGCCATGGGCGCGAGTCCGAGGTCGGCCAGTGCGGACGCGCCGGTCGCGGCGTGCGCGCCCCCGGCGAGCAGGAGCGTGCGCGCCCACTGGTAGCGGCAGCCGGCCGCCTCGAACGCCGGCGCGGTGGCGAGCAGCTGCGGCAGATCGCCGCCGAGCAGTGCCTCCGCCCGGTCCACCAGGGCGCCGGCGACCGCGTTCCCCGCGACCACGGCCCGTGCGGCGGCGATCCTGGCCCGGGCGTCCGGGTGCCCGGCGAGCACCGCCGCCTCGGCCCGGAGCGCCGTGTACCAGTGCAGCCAGACCCAGCAGACCCACTTCCACACCTGCTCCGGCTCGGGCGCGACGCGCTCCAGGGCCGCGTGCGCGTCCCCGTGGTGGAGCAGGACCATCGCGTCGAGGACGGCGCCGTGGCCGTAGTGGTGGTCCTCCCTGCTGCCCGTCCGGTCGGTGATCGTGAGCCAGGTCGCCCGGGCCTCGTGGTCGCCCCGCAGGCCGTGGATCATCGCGACGGACGCCGCGGCCGGACCGAGGGAGAACGACCGCTGCCGGCCGGCCTGCTCCCACGCGTCGAGGAAGCGCACGCTGCTGGTGAGCACCGCGTCGGCACGGCCCGCGAACGCGTCCGCGACCAGCAGCCAGGACGTGGCGTGGTCGCCCACCTCGGCCAGCTGCGGCTGGCCCGCGAGCTCGCCGCCCCACCGGCGGGCCGCCGACAGCTCGCCCGTGCCGACCGCGGTCGCGGCGGCCATGGCGAGGGCGTCGATCAGCTCGTGCGTCCGGGCGGGGGCGTCCGGTGCCGAGGTCAGGATGTCGATGCGGGCCCGGGCGGCGGCCGCGGCGGCGAAACTCTCACCGGCCCAGCTCTGCGCACCGGAGAGCGCGTCGAGAGCGGCGGACCGTGCCACCGGGTCGCCCGCGCGCCGGGCGAGTGCGACGGCCCGTTCGGCGCACGCGACGGTGTCCGGTGCGGTGTTGTCGGGGGCTCCCTGGACCGCGCCGAACGCGTCCGCGACCACCGCGGCCTCGGCCAGCGCGAGGGCCGCCTCGGCGGCCGGGTCGCCGTCACCGGTCAGCTCGCGCGCCGCCGCGAGCAGGCCGGTCACCTCGTCCGCGGGCGGGACCCGGCCGACGAACGTGCTGGAGAAGCGGTAGGCCGCGGTGGCGGCGGCCGCCAGGTCGCGGGCGGCCCCGGCGGCGTCCCCGGCCCGGCGGGCGGCTTCGGCGGCGGCCCGGTGCAGGCGGTACATGTCGTCGCCCAGCCTGCGGCACCCCGCCACCCCGGCGGCCTGGCGCAACGCGGCGGCGGCGTCGGCGCCGGCGGCGAGCGAGGCCGCCTGCTCGTAGCGCTGCTGGGCCTCGCCCAGCAGATTGCGGGTGAAGGCCAGCTCGGCCATGGACAGGGCGAGACGGCACGCGTCCGCGCGCTGCTCCGGCCGTCCCGCGGCCCAGGCCAAGGCGGCCCGCAGGTCCTCCGCGACGGCGTCGAACCGGGCTCGCCAGTCCGAGCCGCCGCCTTCCCGGAGACCGGTCGCGCCGGCCAGGCACCAGGCCAGGTGGCGCGACCGGACGTCGTCGAGCTCACCGGCGTCGGCGAGCCGCTCCGTGCCGTACTGACGGAGGGTCTCCAGCGCCTGGTAGCGGGTGCCGGTGTCGGTCGGTGTCACGGCGAGCAGGCTCTGCTCGGCGAGCCTGCCGAGCCCGTCGGCGACCGCGGCCGGGTCCAGCGCGGCGAACCCGGCCACCTCGGCGGCCGCCTCGGCGGTGAACGGGGCGACGAACGCCGACACCCGGCGCAGCAGTGCCCGGTCCTGCGGTTCGAGCAGGTCGTGGCTCCAGTCGAGGACGGCCCGCACCGACCGGTGCCTGCCGTCGGCGCGGGGGCCGCCGGAGAGGATCCGGAGCTGGTCGCCGAGACCGGCCGCCAGGCCGTCCAGTCCGAGCGTGGACCACCGCGCCGCCGCCAGTTCGATGGCCAGAGCCATGCCGTCGAGCCGTTCGCACAGCGCCGCGATCCGGTCGTGCTCCGCCGGCGCCGGGGCCCCGCCGACCGCCGCCGCCCGCTCCAGGAACAAGGCCACCGCCTCCGACCCGCCGCCGCCGACGCGCGACAGCGGCGGAACCGGGAAGACCCACTCGAAGGGCACCATCAGCCTGGCCCGGCTGGTCGCCAGCACCCGTATCCCCGGGCAGGCCACGAGCAGCCGCTCCAGGAACGGCGCCACCCCGTCGCGCACCTGCTCGCAGTTGTCCAGCACCAGGAGCGCCCGACGGTCCGCCAACGCGGCCACCAGCGCGTCGTCGATGCCGCGCCCGGGCTGTTCGCCCACGCCCATGGCCGCCGCGACGGCCGCGCCCACCCGCCCGGGATCGGTGACCGGGACCAGGTCGACGAAGCACACCCCGTCGGGGAAGTCGCCGGCCACGTCGGCCGCCACCGCCAGCGCGAGCCGCGTCTTGCCCACCCCGCCCAGACCGACCGCGGTCACCAGCCGCCGTGCCGTCACCGCCGCGGCCAGCTCCCCGCGTTCCCGGCTCCGGCCGACGAACGCCGTCAGCGGTGCCGGCAGCGCGAGTACCGGCCGGGCCTGCTCGGTGCGCGTCGGTCCGGGCGCGTGACGGGACAGTGCCCGGCGGTCCGGCACCTCCAACTTCCGCAACAGCGAGGAGACGTGCGACTCGACCGTCCGTACGGAGATGAACAGCCGCGCGGCTATCTCCGCGTTGCTCAGGTGCTCCCCGAGCAGCCCGAGCACGTCGGCCTCGCGGGCCGAGATCACTGGAGTGGACACCGGGTCATTATCCGTAGTGCTTTCCGTGCTCACCACGGAGGCGCCCCCAACTCCCCCCGGGGGAAGCTGTGATCACCGGGAACGAGCCCGGCGGGCCGCACCGGACCGACCGGTTCCGCGACGACAGGAGTGACCGTGCCCAGCTCTTCCACCCAGGGGATGAAGACCGTGCTGCATCCCGTGTCCGACCTCGCCCAGGCCAAGGCGGTGTACACCGCGCTGCTCGGTGTCGCTCCGCAGACCGACGGCCCCCACTACGTCGGCTTCGACGTGGCCGGCCAGCACGTCGGCCTCCTCCCGGGCGGCGGACCGCAGGGTCTGACCTCGTCGCTGGCCTACTGGCACGTGGCGGACATCGAGGCGAAGCTCGCCGAACTGACCGCCGCGGGCGCCACCGTCAAGGAATCCCCGCGCGACGTCGGTGGCGGCCGCCTGGTGGCCACCGTCATCGACCCCGACGGCAACCTCCTCGGGCTGGTGCAGGACTCGTGAGCACCCGGACGAGTGCCCGACCCCGCTCCCGCGCCGAGCGCCGTCGCGACACCGAGCACCGGCTCGGCCACGACATCGACGTCTGGGTGGCCAGCGCCTCGGCGGACGGCGGCCCGCACCTGGTACCGCTGTCCTTCGACTGGGACGGCGAGGCGCTCCTGGCGGCCACCCCGGCAGGAAGCCCCACCGGCCGGAACCTGGCCGCCACCCGGACCGCTCGGCTCGCCCTCGGCCACACCCGCGACGTCGCCATGATCGAGGGCCACGTCGAGGTCCTCGCCATCGACGCCCTGCCGCCGCACCTGGGCGACCGGTTCGCCGCGCGCACCGGCTTCGACCCGCGCGCCCTGGCCACTCCGTACCGCTGGTTCCGCATCACTCCTCACCGCATCCAGGCCTGGCGGGAGGAGAACGAGCTGGCCGGCCGCGAGCTGATGCGCGACGGGCGCTGGCTGGTCTGACGCCCCGCCCATCCCTTCCCACGATCCACATACCAGAGCCCCACGAAGGAGACCCACCATGAGCAGCACCGACGTCAGCACGCGCCAGGGATTCACGGCCGAGGAGCGTGCCGCGATGAAGGACCACGCGCAGGAACTCAAGAAGGCGGCGGCGCGCCGCGGCTCGAAGGCGGACAAGGCGGCCCAGGAGGCGCAGGACGTGCTCGAGAAGATCGCCGAGATGCAGGACTCGGACCGGACCATGGCCGAGCGCGTCCACGCCGTCGTCACCGCCACCGCCCCGGTCCTCGCGCCGAAGCTCTGGTACGGGATGCCGTCCTACGCGCTGGACGGCAAGGTCGTCTGCTTCTTCCAGAGCGCGGAGAAGTTCAAGGCGCGCTACGCGACGCTCGGGTTCAGCGACCAGGCGAAGCTGGACGACGGCCCGATGTGGGCGGCCGGCTTCGCCCTGACCGAGGTGACGGCCGAGGTGGAGGCGCGGATCGCCGCACTCGTGAAGCGGGCGGTGAGCTGAGGCGCACCCCGGCAGACCCCGCCCGACGCGGCCGGGACCTGTGGTCGGACTCCCGCCCGCCTTTCGGGCGACGACGGGGGTCCGACCACCTGTCCTGGTCCGCGGGCGCGTCGTGCTTCCTAGTCCGTGGGCTCGTCGGGCTTCTCGTCGCCGTACAGCCACACGTTCCACAGTCCGCTCAGGTCCCGGCCGGCCACCGACTCCACGTACTCCGTGAAGTCCTTCGTCGAGGCGTTGCCGTGCCGGTGCTCCGCCGGCCAGCCCGCGAGGATCTCGTAGAAGGTGTCGTCGCCGACCTCCTGGCGGATCCGGTGCAGCACCATCGCGCCGCGCTGGTACACGGGCACGCCGAACAGGTCCTCGGAGGTGGGCGGTTCGGCGGGCGGGAAGGCCCAGGCGGCGTCGTTCGCGAAGGCCTTCTCGAAGTTCTTCTGCGCCGGGGTGTGCGCGAAGTCCTCCGCGTAGAGCCACTCCGCGTACGTCGCGAAGCTCTCGTTCAGCCACATGTCCTTCCAGGTGGCGGGCGTGACGGAGTCGCCGTACCACTGGTGGGCCATCTCGTGGACGAGCGTGGAGGTGTCGAAGGAGCCGCTGGGGAGGACGGGCCGGGTCTGGGTCTCCAGGGCGTAGCCGGCGTCGCCGTCCCGCTCGACGATCGCCCCGGCCGCGGCGAAGGGGTAGGGGCCGAAGTTCTCCGTCTCCCACTGCAGCAGCTCGGGGATCCGGGCCCGCAGCGCGGCGGTCTCGGCCGCGACGACGGGGTCGGCGGCGGTGAGCACCGGGACCTTGCCGCCGAGCGCGGTCGTGTTCGTGGTGTCGAACCGCCCGATCGCGAGCATGGCGAGGTAGCTCGCCATCGGCTCGGCGACGTGCCACACGGAGGTGGTGCGCCCGTCGGCGGTCTTCCTCTCGGCGGCGAGCACGCCGTTGGAGAGGGCCTTCACCCCGGCCGGGACGGTGACCGTGATGTCGTACGCGGCCTTGTCGGAGGGGTGGTGGTTGCCGGGGAACCAGGCCGTGGAGCCGGTCGGCTCGCCGAGCGCGAGGGCCCCGTCGGCGGTCTTCAGCCAGCCCTCCTCGGCGCCGTCCGAGTCGGTGATCTTCTCGGGCACGCCGTCGTAGGTGACGGTGGCGCGGAACTCGGCCCCGTCGTCGATGTCGTCGCGCGGGCGCAGGGTCAGCTCCGTGCCGGCCCGGTTGACCGCGGCGGGCGCCCCGTCGACCGTCGCCCCGCGGACGGTGAGCCCGGCGAGGTCGAGGTTGAAGGCGCTGAGGTCCTGGGTGGCCTTCGCGGTGATCTCGGTACGCCCGTCGAGGCGGCCGGTGGCGGGGTCGTAGGAAAGGGTGAGCGCGTAGTGGCTCACGTCGTAGCCGCCGTTGCCGAGCTTGGGGAAGTACGGGTCGCGCAGCCCCGCGGCGCCCGGCGTGCCCTTCACGCCACCCCCGGAGCCCGAACCGGTGCAGCCGGCCGCGAGCAGGGCGAAGGCGACGGCCACGGCTCCGGCACGGACTCGGCTGCGTGTGTTCACGAACCGATCCTAAGCAGGCGTACGCAGACGGGCGCGCGCCCGTGACCGGGTACGCATCAGCGGCGCGCGGTGGGGGGACCGGGCGCCGCCGACGTGCGTGGGGCCGGGTGATCAGTCGTCGAGGGACGCCACGCCGGCCTGGGCGAACTTCTCGTCGAGGTCGCCGGAGGGCGCGCCGGCCACGCCGATGCCGGCGATCGGGCCGCCGTTCGCGGTCACCGGGGCGCCGCCGGCCAGGAAGAGGGTGCCGGGGATGTCCTTGAGGTTGGGGGCCTGGGCGAGGCGGCCCGCGAGGACGGAGGTCGGGGCGTTCCAGGAGACGGCGGTGAACGCCTTGCGCACGGCCGACTCGTAGGACTGCGGGCCGGCACCGTCGCCGCGCAGGGTGACGAGGGTGTTGCCGTTGCGGTCGACGACGGCGACGGAGACGCGCTGGTTCTCCTTCTCGGCGGCCTTCAGGGTGGCCTGGGCGGCCTTCGTCGCGGCCTCGATCGTCAGGTGGGTGGTCTGACGCAGGTTGTCGTTGTCCGCGTCGGCCTTCTTGGCGACGGCCGCGGCCGGGGCGGCCTGCGGGGCGGAGGCGTTCGCGGAGACGGCGCCGAAGGTGCCGGCGGCGAGGACGACGGCGGCGGTGGTGCCGAGGAGGAACTTCTTCTTCAAGGCGGGCTCCTGAGGTGAGGGAGGAAGGGAGGCTGTTCCGTTCGCTCTGCATCGATCCTCCGCCCGGGAACCGGGCCCGACGGTCCACGATCCGGCTGCCCTCGCCGCGCATGATGGGGGACACGGGGGTCAGCCGTTCGGTTGATGCCGGGCTGGTCCCCCTGGGCCAGGATGGATACGTATCCCCAGGTCAGACGCGCGGCGAAGAAGGTGGACGATGGACCGTGACCCGGACGCACGCTGGCTCGCGCGGGTCATGCACGTCGCCTTCTTCCTCCTCCTCGGCGCCTCCCTCGCCCGGTTCCTGCTGCGCCACCCCTGGGAGGACCGCAGCCCGTGGATCGTGGCGCTGTCCGGCGCGCTGGCCTCCCTCTACCTCCTCGGGCCGGTCCTCGGCACCCGGGCCACTCCCCGCCGGATCGCCTGGCTCTGCACGGTCGTCGCCGTGTGGATGGTCCTGGTGGTCCTCGCCCCGAGCTTCGCCTGGTGCGCGGTGCCGCTCTTCTACACGGGTCTGCGCACCCTCCCGCCGCGCGCCGCGCTCGGCCTGGTCGCGCTGCTCACCGTCTTCGTCGTGACCGCGCAGGTGCAGCTCTCGCACGGCGG
Source organism: Streptomyces sp. NPDC051921 (assembly GCF_040680975.1). Lineage (NCBI taxonomy): Bacteria > Bacillati > Actinomycetota > Actinomycetes > Kitasatosporales > Streptomycetaceae > Streptomyces > Streptomyces sp. NPDC051921. Next base: position 104,351 of record NZ_JBFAXU010000023.1, on the reverse strand, counting down.
CTTCGACCCCAACCTGGTCATCGCCCCACCGGCCGTCGCCGCCATCGCGACCGCCGTCTTCGTGCACGCCGAGCGGCAGGCCGACCGTCAGCGGGCGCTCATCGAGGACCTGATCCGCACCCGCCGGGAACTGGCCGCGACCGAACGCCGCGAGGGCACCCTCGCCGAACGGCAGCGCCTGTCCATGGAGATCCACGACACCCTGGCGCAGGGCCTGTCCAGCCAGCAGATGCTGCTGCAGGCCGCCGACCGCACCTGGGACGCCGATCCGGCGACCGCCCGCCGGCACGTCCGCACGGCCGAGTCGATCGCCGAGCGGAACCTCGCGGAGGCGCGCCGCTTCGTCCACGACCTGGCCCCCGCCGACCTCGCCGAGGGCGGCGGTCTGGAGCAGGCGCTGCGCGGGCTCGCCACCCGCGAGTCTGCGGCCTTCCGGGTCGACGGGGCGGCCGTGCCGCTGCCGGACCGGGTGCAGTCGGCGCTGCTGCGGATCGCGCAGGGCGCCCTCGCGAACATCCGCGAGCACGCCGGGGCCACCTCGGCCGCGATCACCCTGACCTACCTGGACGACCAGGTGGTCCTCGACGTCGCCGACGACGGGCGCGGCTTCGACCCGGCGGCGCAGCGCGCCGACACGGGGGTGCGGGGCCACGGGCTGCCCGCGATGCGGGTGCGCGCCCAGCAGCTGGGCGGCACCCTGACGATCGAGTCCACCCCGGGCGAGGGCACCGTGCTCTCGGCCGCGATCCCGCTGGAGGTACGCCCGTGAACGCGCCGGCCCGCGAGCCCGTCCGCATCCTGCTCTGCGACGACCACGCCGTCGTCCGCGCCGGGCTGCTCGCCCTGCTCGGCAGCGCCCCCGACATCGAGGTGGTCGGCGAGGCGGGCAGCGGCGAGGAGGCCGTCGCGATGGCCTCCCACCTGCGGCCGGACGTGGTGCTGATGGACCTCCAGCTCGGCGCGGGCATCGACGGCGTCGAGGCCACCCGCCGGATCGCGCCGACCGGCGTCCACGTCCTCGTCCTCACCACGTACGACACCGACGCGGACATCACCCGGGCCATCGAGGCGGGCGCCACCGGCTATCTCCTGAAGGCCGAGCGGCCCGAGGAGCTGTTCGCCGCGATCCACTCCGCCGCCCAGGGCCGTACGACGCTGTCGGCGCCGGTCGCCAGCCGGGTCATGGACCGCATGCGGGGCGCGGCGGCGCCGAGCCTCACCGACCGGGAGCGCGACATCCTCGGGCAGCTCGCGCACGGCCTCGGCAACCGCGAGATCGCCCGTGCGCTGTTCATCAGCGAGGCGACGGTCAAGACGCACCTGGGCCGGATCTACGCGAAGCTCGGCGTCGACACGCGCGCGGGCGCCGTGGCGGTGGCGAAGGAGCAGCGGCTGCTGCCGTAGGGCTGCTACTCTGCGTTGCCACTCAGGCGCATTGTGTCATGTCCCCGTGGGAGCGCACGTGAAGATCACCATCGTCGGCGGCGGGCCCGGCGGCCTGTACTTCTCGATCCTGATGAAGCGCCAGGACCCCTCCCACGACATCACGGTGTACGAGCGGAACCCGGCGGGCTCCACCTACGGCTGGGGCGTCACGTACTGGGCGGGGCTGCTCGACAAGCTGCGCGCGGGCGACCCGGAGTCCGCGGAGGCCATCGCCGCCGCCTCCGTCACGTGGACCGACGGCGTGGCGATCGTCCGCGACGAGCGGACCGTGCACCGGGGGGACGCCGGCTTCGGCATCGGACGCCGCCGGATGCTCAACCTGCTCGCCGACCGGGCCCAGGAGCTCGGCGTACGGGTCGTGTACGAGCACGCCGTCAGCGGACCCGACGCGCCCGAACTCGCCGACGCCGACCTCGTCGTGGCCGCGGACGGGGTGAACAGCGCACTGCGCGAGGCCCACCCGGACCGCTTCGGCCCGGGGGTGACCGGCGGCCGCAACCCGTACATCTGGCTCGGCACGACGAAGGTCTTCGACTCCTTCAGCTTCGCCTTCAAGGAGACCGAACACGGCTGGATCTGGTGCTACGCGTACGGCTTCAGCGGCGAACGGTCGACCTGCGTGGTGGAGTGCGGCCCCGACACGTGGACGGGCCTGGGGCTCGACCGCATGAACGAGGCCGACAGCCTGCGTCTGCTGGAGAAGCTGTTCGCCGACCTCCTCGACGGCGAGCCGCTCATCGGCCGCGAGCACGCCGACGGCAGCGCCCAGTGGCTCACCTTCCGCACCCTGACCAACCGGACCTGGCACCACGACAGGCTGGTCCTGCTCGGCGACGCGGCCCACACCACCCACTACTCGATCGGGGCGGGCACCACCCTGGCCCTGGAGGACGCGCTCGTGCTCGCCGCCGCGCTGCGGTCCTCGCCCGCGGGCGAGGCGCTGGACGCGGCGCTGACCGCGTACGGGAGGCGCCGCCGCGCCGAGCTGGTCTCGGCGCAGAGCGCGGCCCGCTACAGCGCGCAGTGGTACGAGAACCTCCCCCGCTACATGCGCCTGGAGCCGGCCCAGATGTTCGCCCTGCTCGGCCAGCGCCACTCGCCGCTGCTCCCGCACATCCCACCCCAGCTCTACTACCGCCTGGACCGCGCGGCCTCGCGGCTGGCGGCCCTGCGCCGGCTGAAGCGCTGGTTGGGGCCGAGGCTGGCGCGGGCGGCGCACGGACGGTGAGGGGCGGGGCCCGTCCGGCGCGGGCGACCGCGCGCGAGGCCCCACGCGGGCGACCACCCCGCGAGGTCCCACGCGGGCGACCGCACCGCGGGCGCGGGTGCCGGCGCCCGGCATGGGACCATCGGTCCGTGCTCGACATCGGCTACTCGCTCTCCCGCCGCTTCCCCGACCCCCCGCAGACCGACTACCGCCACGCGGACGTCCACGCGCTGCGCCACGACCTCTTCTGCGGCGACGTGTACCTCGCGGACACGGAGAAGGACGAAGAGCTGTCCACAGCCTGGGGATGGGTGCCGGTGCTCGACTTCGCGTGGGCGCTGTGCGACATCGTCGAGCGGATCGACCGCGACCCGCGCGGCAGCCGGGCGTCGCAGCCCCAGTACGCGGAACTCGACTTCACCGAGTCCTCCGACGTCATGATCTTCGAGCGCCGCTTCGGCTGGGTGGATGTCGAGGCCGACTGGATGCCGGGCGACCAGCCACCGCTCACCTTCAACCACGCGGAACTGCGGCGCGAGGCACGTGACTTCCTGCACGACCTGATCGCCGACCTGACCGACATGCACGAGGGCCTGGCGGACAACCCGGTGGTGTGGGACCTGCAGGCACGCTTCCCCCGCGTGCGCTGAGCGCATCGACCCGCGGCGTTGTCGACGCGGCGGGTCCGTACACCTATGCGGGGTCCTCCACCCGCACCCCCAGCTGCGCCGCGAACACCGGCGCCAGGTCGAGCAGCTGAGCCGTGGAGATCACGGCGCCGGCCAGGGAGTCCACTCCCCGGGCGATCTCGACGCGCTGGGCGGTGCGCAGGTCGACGTCCTTCAGCTTCGCCCGGCCGAAGTCGGCGCCCGTCACCACACAGTCCCGGAACTCCACGCGCTCCAGGGTCGCGCCGCCGAAGTCCGGCTCGCTCAGCACGCACCCCTCGAACAGGACGTCCCGCAACTCCGCCATCCGCAGGTTCAGGTAATCGATCTTCCCGCCCCGGACCCACACCCGCTCCAGCACGGCCCCGTGCAACTGCACGCCGCCGAGCCGCGCGTCCGCGACCTCGACGTCCCGCAGCTGCGCCCCCGCCAGGTCGGTCCCCACCCCCTGGACCCCCTCCAGGACCGAGTCGAGGAAGCGCGCCGCCGTCAGCCGCGTCTCGTCGAGCCCGCAGCCGCGCACGGCACACTCCAGGAACCGTGCCCCGGACCCGTTCTGCCCGGCCAGGTCGAGGCCGTCGAGCTCCCGCCCGTCGTAGTCCCCGTCGGGCTCCAGACCCCCCTCGTACGCCTCCAGCGGTGGCAGCCGCACCTCCGGCTTCCGTACCTTCGCGACCGTCTTCCGCTTGCTCATCCCCCCATCGTGACGCACGCCACTGACAACGTCCCGGGCCCGATGTCACGAAGGCGGCAGGGCCGTTCGTCCCCTCCGTGAACCCCGACACGAGACCGGGCCACACGAGGGAGCCAGAGAGATGCGGAAGATCACGATCGTCGGCGGCGGTTTCGCGGGACTCACGGCCGCCGTCACCGCCGCCGAGTCGGGCGCGCGGGTGACCCTGTACGAGTCGCACCACACCCTCGGCGGCCGGGCCCGTACGGCCGAGGGCCCGTACCTCACCAACGAGGGCCCGCACGCGATCTACTGCGGCGGCCCGCACTGGACCTGGCTCGAGCAGCGCGGCCTGCTCGGCGAACTGGCGCCGCTCCCCGCCCTGGAGGCGACCAGGCTGCGCTTCCACCACAAGGGCGCGCTGCGCCGCGTCCCGCCGTTCGGCCTCCTGCGCCAGTCCTTCCGCAAGGCGGACCGGGCACCGGTGGACGTCGACTTCCGCACCTGGGCGACAGGGCTCGTGGGACGGGAGGCGGCGGAGGCCGCGGCCGCCTACAGCGGGGTGGCGCTGTTCCACCACGACCCGGGCGCGCTGTCGGCCCGCTTCGTGCAGGAGCGGCTGCACCGGGCCGCCTCGGTCCCGGCGGAGGCGCACTTCGTCAAGGGCGGCTGGGGCCGGCTCATCGAACGGATGGCGGCACGCGCGTGGGAGCTGGGCGTCCGCCTGGAGACCTCGTCGCGCGTCGACACCCTGCCGGTCGGCGACGGCCCGGTCATCGTGGCGACGGCACTGCCGGCCGCGGCGAGGCTGCTCGGCGACTCCTCCCTGACCTGGGAGTCCGGCCGCACGGTCCTCGTCGACCTGGCCCTGCGGACCCGGAAGGGCGACCCGTTCGCGATCTCGGACCTGGACGCGCCGGGCTGGATCGAGCGCTTCACCACACAGGACCCGAGCCTCGCACCGGCGGGCGAGCAGCTGATCCAGATGCAGCTGCCGATCGGGCCGGGCGCCTCGAAGGCGGACGGCGTCGCGCACGCGGAGCGGCTGCTCGACCTGGGCTTCGCCGACTGGCGGGAGCGGGCGGTGTGGCGGCGCGAGGCGGTGTCCCGAGGGCGTACGGGTGCCGTCGACCGGCCCGGCACCACCTGGCGCGACCGGCCGGCCGTCGACCGGGGCGACGGGGTGTACCTGGCGGGCGACCAGGTGGCGGCGCCGGGCGTGCTGGCGGAGGTCTCGTTCAACAGCGCGGTGGAGGCGGTGTCGTTGGCGATGCGGGCGGAGATCCGTCACCTGGCACCCCTTGACCTCAAGCGGGCTTGAGGTCAGAGGCTGTGTCCCGGCCCGCGAGAACCACGGGAACCGCACCACCACGGGAACCGCACGACCAGGGGAGCTGACCATGCACGCCATCCGCCTCCACGCCTTCGGCCCGGCCGACAACCTGACGTACGAGGAGACCGAGGCCCCGGCCCCGGCCCCCGGCCAGGTCCGCATCAAGGTGGCGGCGGCCGGCGTCCACCTCCTGGACACTGCCCTGCGGGAGGGCATGACGGGCCCGTTCCCCGCCCCCGCCGAACTGCCGACCGTCCCCGGCCGCGAGGTCGCGGGCACGGTGGACGCGCTGGGCGAGGGCACGGACCCGTCCTGGCTGGGCAAGCGGGTCGTCGCGCACCTCGGCATGGCGCCCGGCGGCTACGCCGAACTGGCCGTCACGGACGCCGCACGCCTCCACGAACTCCCCGACCACCTCGGGGAGGCGGAGGCGGTCGCCATGATCGGCACGGGCCGCACCACCCTCGGCATCCTGCAGTTCACGGACCTGGGCCCCGACTCGATCGCGATCGTCCCGGCCGCGGCGGGCGGCATCGGCACGCTCCTGGTGCAGTACGCGAAGAACGCGGGCGCGACGGTGATCGGCCTGGCGGGCGGCCCGGAGAAGGTGGCGCGGGTGCGGGAGAACGGCGCCGACCTGGCGGTCGACTACAAGGAGCCCACCTGGCCGGAGGAGGTCCGCGCCTTCCTGGGCACCCGCGGGGCGACGGTGGTCTTCGACTCCGTGGGCGGAGACACCGCCCTGGCCGCGGTCGACCTGCTCGCCGAGGGCGGACAGCACCTCGTCTTCGGCTGGTCGGGCGCGGGCCTGCACGACGGCGAACCGCTCACGTTCACGGAGGAGGAACTCGCGGCGCGGGGCATCACGTCCGAGGGTGTCCTCGGCCCGGTCATGATCCAGAAGGCCGGGGGCGACGTCCGCAACCTCGAACTCGCCGCCCTGTCCGCGGCCTCCGCCGGCACGCTCCGCCCCGCGGTCCACCGCTTCCCCCTGTCCGAGGCGGCGAAGGCCCACCGCGCCCTGGAGACCCGGGGCACGATGGGCAAGGTGGTCCTGGTCCCGTAAGGGGGGCAGCCGGACGCCCGGACCGTCGGAGGATCAGACCCCCAGCACGTCCCAGGAGTGCCCCTTGAACTCCTTCAGGAACTCGGGGTGGTCCTCCCACATCCGGGCGATGGAGCGCAGCACGTCCCAGTTGTGCTCCAGCGCCTGGTCCACCACCTGCCGCAGCTCCGGCGCGGACTCCCGCTTCTCCACGAGCCCGTTCACGGCCGAAGCCGCCTGCACGGTGTACCGCAACGCCCGCAGCGCCCGCGAGGTGTCGTCCATCCCGAAACCGTGATCGCTCCCGTTCTCGGGGTCGAAGAGCGGCGTGAGCCGCGCCTCGATGAAAGCGGTGATCCGCTCGAACCGCTGCTGAATGTCGTTGTCCATGCCCCTTTCCTACACGAGGCGCGGACCCGGGCCGACTTCAGCCGTGCGGCCCCGGGGCCTGCCTAGGCTCCCGACCCCAGCTCCCGCAGCGCCTCGTCCGTCAGCCGGTACACCGTCCACTCGTCCTGCGGACGCGCGCCCAGGGACTTGTAGAAGGCGATGGACGGCTCGTTCCAGTCGAGGACCGACCACTCCAGGCGTTCGTAGCCGCGTTCCACGCAGAGCCGGGCCAGTTCGGTGAGGAGCGCCTTGCCGTGGCCGCCGCCACGGAGGTCCGGGCGGACGTAGAGGTCTTCCAGGTAGATGCCGTGGACGCCGCGCCAGGTCGAGAAGTTGAGGAACCAGAGGGCGAAGCCGGCGACCTCACCGGTGTCGGTCTCGGCGATGTGGGCGTAGGCGGCGGGGTGGGGGCCGAAGAGGGCCTCGTGCAGCTGCTCGGGGGTCGCCCTGGCTTCGTCCAGGGCCTTCTCGTACTCCGCCAGGTCGCGGATGAGCTGGTGGATCACGGGGACGTCGGCGGGCGTGGCGGTACGGATCATGGGGCCAGGGTGCACCCCGTCAGGGGTGCATGGCCAGCAGATTCCGCGCGATGGACACCTGGTCGGGGTCGAGGGCCGGTTCGCCGTCCTCGACGTCCCACAGGGCGTTCTGCAGCACCCGGGCCAGGGTCCAGGTGCGGGCACGGGCGCGGTCCAGGCCGAGGCGCTCCGTCAGGAGGTCGAAGCGCCACCGGGTCTCCGCCGGGTCCGGGTCCCACAGGTCCGTCAGGGCCGGGAGCAGGTCGAAGCCCGGGTCGCCGGCGAGCGGCTTCGGGTCGATCGCCAGCCACGGCTCGCGCTCGGACGCCAGGATGTTGTCGTAGTGCAGGTCCCAGTGCAGCAGGCGGTCGCCGGGGTCGGCCATGACCTCCCGTACCGCCGCCGCGCAGGTCCGCAGGAGCGCCGCCTCGTCCGGGTCGGCGAGCCGCTCGGCCGCCTGCGGGGTCTCCGCCACCATCCGCGCCGCGATGTCACCGAGCGAGCGGAGGCCCGGTGGCGCCGGGTTGGCCACCAGGCGGGCCAGGAGGTCCGCCAGGATCCCCACCGCCTCGCGCGCGTCCCCCAGGCGGGACAGGTGGCGGGTCTCGTCCGCCCGCTCCAGGAGCATCGTGCCCGTGGCCCGGTCGTGCTCCAGGAGGCGTACCGCCCCGTCCCCCGCCCACACCCGGAGCGCCACCGGCTCGCCCTCGCTCTCCTCGTCGAGGAGCTGGAGCTTCAGGGCCGCCCGTGTGCCGTCCGCCCGGACGACCGGCAGCACCAGTGACGCCACGCCGTACATCGACGGGCCGGTCAGGCGCAGACCCCACCGGGCCGTGAAGTCCTCCGCCCGGGCCGGCAGCTCCGCGATGAACGCCCGCCCCGCCTCGCCGTTGTACTTCGCCTGCGACGCCGCCAGTTCCGCCGGGATCTCGATCACCCGACCGACCCTAGACGCGCGCGTCGCGCGGCGCCTCCGAGAATCGCGTCGCGTCGTACCGGCCGCTTCCCGCCGCCGCACGCTCCGCCTGCACCGTGCCCGAGCCCGCCTCGGACCTCGCGCGGCGCCCGCACCGCGGATCGACGAGAACCGTCACCGTGTGCGGCGCCTCCGGGTCCCCGACCACGGTCCTCGCGCCGTCCACCGCCGCCGGCAGCTCGGCGAGCACGTCCGCGTGCTCCGCCGCGGCCACCGTCAGCGCCACGTCCGACGCCCCGCTCCCCTGCGAACAGCCCACCGCCGCACGCCCGGTGACACCGGCGACGACACCCTCGGGAGCCGCCCGACCGCTGCTGCGTACGCGCGGGGAAGGGTCCTCCCGGAACGCGGCACGTGCAACGAAATCCGTACCCCCGCAGCCAGGCGCGCCGTCCTCGCCGCATCCGCGCCGAGGGACCCGTATCCACAGGACCGAGGCCCCCGGTAACCTCCCGCGCACGACCCGGAAGAGGGATAGACATGAGCACGATCAACGGCGGCATCTCGTTCTGGTACGCCCAGGAGGGCGCCTCCGCCCCCCGCGAACCGCTGCCCGGCGACACGACCGCCGACGTCTGCATCGTCGGCGGCGGCTACACCGGCCTGTGGACCGCCTACTACCTCAAGAAGGCCGTCCCCTTCCTCAACATCACCGTCCTCGAAGCGGCCTTCTGCGGCTACGGCGCCTCCGGCCGCAACGGCGGCTGGCTCTACAACGGCATCGCCGGCCGCGACCGTCACGCCAAGCTGCACGGCCACGAGGCCGCCGTACGCCTCCAGCACGCCATGAACGACACCGTCGCCGAGGTCATCGACGTCTGCGCCACCGAGGGCATCGACGCCGACATCCACCGCGGCGGCGTCCTGGAGGTCGCCACCTCCCCCGCCCAGCTCGCCCGCCTCAAGGACTTCCACGCCGCCGAGCTCGCCTTCGGCGAGAAGGACCGCGAGCTGTACGGCGCCCGCGAGACCGCCGAACGCCTCCGCGTCGCCGGCGCCGTCGGCTCCTCCTGGACCCCGCACGGCGCCCGTCTCCACCCGGTCAAGCTCGTCAAGGGCCTCGCGGACGCCGTCGAGGCGCTCGGCGTCACCCTCCACGAGTCCACCCCGGTGACGGAGATCCGGCCGAAGCACGCCGTCACCCCGTACGGCACGGTCCGCGCCCCGTACATCCTGCGCTGCACCGAGGGCTTCACCGCCTCCCTCGCCGGGCAGCGCCGCACATGGCTCCCGATGAACTCCTCCATGATCGCCACCGAGCCGCTCACCGACGCCCAGTGGGAGTCCATCGGCTGGAACGGCCTGGAGACCCTCGGCGACATGGCCCACGCCTACATGTACGCCCAGCGCACCGCCGACGGGCGCATCGCGCTCGGCGGCCGCGGCGTGCCCTACCGCTTCGGCTCGAAGACCGACAACGACGGCCGCACCCAGCCGCAGACGGTCGAGGCGCTCCGCGACATCCTGGTCCGCTTCTTCCCGCAGCTCGCCGGCGTCGGCATCGCCCACGCCTGGTCCGGCGTCCTCGGCGTCCCCCGCGACTGGTGCGCCACCGTCACCCTCGACCGCTCCACCGGACTCGGCTGGGCCGGCGGCTACGTCGGCTCCGGCGTCGCCACCACCAACCTCGCCGCGCGCACCCTGCGCGACCTCATCCAGCAGGACTCCGGCCAGTCCGGTCCCACGGACCTGACCGCCCTGCCCTGGGTGAACCACCGGGTCCGCAAGTGGGAGCCGGAACCGCTGCGCTGGCTCGGCGTCCAGACCATGTACGCCGCCTTCCGCGGCGCCGACCGCCGCGAGGCCGCCGCCCGCACCGCCACCACCGACCGCGTCGCCGTCCTCGCCAACCGGCTCAGCGGCCGCTGAGCGGCAGCTGCGGGCACACGGCAGACGCAGCGGCCGTCGCACGGCACGGCAGGCCGTCAGCCCGACGCGGAAGTCGTCAGACGGCGCCGGTCAGGCCCTCGATCGCGGCCACGGCCCACTGCTGCGCGCCCACCGTCGCACCGGCGGCCACGCCGGTCGCGACCGGGGCGAGGGCGCCCCTGAGCAAGGCGACGGCGCGGCGGAGCCGGCTCGGCTCCGGGGCGTCCGGCCCGGCGATCTGCTCGAGCACCTCCTCGGCCGCGACCTGCGCGTCCGCCGTGTCCTGGGCGCCGAGTCCGGCCGCGGGCAGTTGCCGGAGCACGTCCCTGACGAGAGCGGCGAGCTCCTCGTACCCCGGGGCGACCGAGTCGCCGTTGTTCTGCTGGTTCAGGGTGACCGACTCGTTCCCCCAGGCGAACTGGGAGCGGGAGACGGGGCCGTTGATCACCGGGCCGTCGTAGTGGTGCACGGTCTGCGCACCGCGGTGCGGGTCGTCCTGCGGGTCGTTCCGTGGGTCATTCATCGCTGGCACCCTCCTCGTTGATCTGCCGCTGGTTGACGTGGCCGTTGCCCCAGATGAACTGGGTACGCGAGACCGGGCCGTTGATCACCGGTCCGTGCTGGTGGTGGTGGACGATCGTCGGCTGCGGCTCCGGTTCGGGCTCCTGCTTCACGATCCGCAGCGACGTGCGCAGGGACGTCAGCTCGACCAGACCGTTGTGCAGCACGCCCAGGCCCCGGGTCCCTGTCACGGCGCAGTCCGCGAACCGGCCGGCCGACATGCCCTGGAAGGCCGCGCCCGCGGTCTCGCAGTCGGCGAACTCGCTGTCCGCCACGTCCACTCGGGCCGATTCCCGGGTCAGGAGACCGATCCCTTCCGAATCGGTCACGGTGAGGTTGCGCGCCACGAGCCTCCCCTTGCCCATGGCCGCCGCCCCACCCACGCTGACCGCCCTGACGTCGCAGTCGTACACGAAGAGCTGTGACTCCTCGGCGGCGGCGAAGCCCACCATGCCGCGCTCCGCCGACACGCCGCGCAACGTCACCCGGGACCTGCCGAGGGTCTCGACGGCCGACATGCTGAAGTCGCGCAGCACCGCGCCGGTGACCTCGGCCGTCGTGCCGCCGTCGCCCTGGGTCTCCAGATGCGTCGGGCAGCGCTCGACCGTGACCTGCTCGAAGACGGCCTTGCCGCCGCCCGTCACCCGCAGGGCCACGCTGGTCAGGTCCTCGATCCGGAGCCGGCCGAACCGGCCCCGGGCGGCTTCGACGACGGCCACGCCCACGTTGCCCCGCGTCACCCGGCAGTCGAGGACCTCCGGCGCGCCGGCCTCGGTCACGTGCACGGCGACGTTGCCCGCCTCGACGACCTCGCAGTGCTCGAACCGGCCACGGCCCGCGGTCCGGACGTTGATCCCGGTGTCCCGGCAACCGACGAACGCGCAGCCGCGCACCACCGGGTCGGCGCCGCTCGTGACCGCGATCCCGTGCTCGGCGCCGTCCACACGGGTACGGTCCACGGAGCCGCCGGACCGTTCGACGTAGGCGATCCCGTCCGTCCGTACGTCGCTGATCACGCAGTCCGCCACCATGAGCCGTGCCTGCGTGTCCGCCATGACGGCCGCGAGGCCGGTGCCGGTCAGCTCGCAGCCGGTGACCTCGGCCCAGGCCCCGCTGACCCGTACGCCGTGCACCTCGGCACCCTCGAACCGGCTGTCCCGGACGGACAACCGGGCGCCTGCGAGCGCGACGAGGCCGTTGTTGTCGGCGTCGGTGAACCGGCACCGCTCGACCAGGCCCCCGGCCCCCTCGAAGAGGACCCGGCCGTTCAGGAACGTGCTGTCCCGCAGCGTGACCGTGGTGCCGGTCCTGGCGTACAAGCAGACGGCGCCGGGCGCCCGCACTTCGGTGCGTTCCAGCGTGAGCGCGCCCGCCGTGCAGCCGACCACGTCCGTGTCACGGCCGACCAGCACCAGACCGTGCACGCGCACCGAACCGCCGACGGCCTCCAGGGCGGGCCCGCTCGCCCGGCCCACCACGACGGAGCCCGGACCGCCCTTCGCGACCAGCTGCACGTCGCCCCGGACGGTGAGCTGCTCGTCGTAACGGCCCGCCTCGATCTCGATCAGCGCCGGCCGGCCCCGTCGGGCCGCTGCGGCGAGGGCTGACGTGATGTCGGGATGCGCCCGGCGCCCGCCGTAGGGCGCGACGAGGTACCTCGCGACCATGCCCACCTCCCCCGTGTGCCGGTGCCCGCGCCCCGCCAGACCGAAGGCCCCGCCGCCCGCACGGACGACAGGGCCTCGGACCTGGTGCTCAAGAGAGCCCCCTGTCGGGTTCGAACCGACGACCCCCGCTTTACAAGAGCGGTGCTCTGGCCAGCTGAGCTAAGGAGGCAGCGAGTGCAGTGTAACGAACGCCCGCGCGCCGACGGTCGGAAATCTCACGCTCCCCGGACTGCTGACAGATCGGGCGGCGCCAGGTACCGTCACCGGAAGTTCACCCAGGTGGACTACACCACATCCTTCCTTTACTCGGATCGTCCGGCACGTTCCTGCCGGTGAAGGGACCGCATCACCATGGCTTCCGTCACGTACGACAAGGCGACCCTGGTCTACCCCGGCGCCGAAAAGCCCTCCGTCAACGAGCTGGAGATCGAGATCGCCGACGGCGAGTTCCTCGTTCTCGTCGGCCCCTCCGGCTGTGGCAAGTCGACCTCGCTGCGCATGCTCGCCGGCCTGGAGGACGTCACCTCCGGCGCCATCCGCATCGGCGACCGCGACGTCACGCACCTGCCGCCGAAGGACCGGGACATCGCGATGGTGTTCCAGAACTACGCGCTCTACCCGCACATGACCGTCGCCGACAACATGGGCTTCGCGCTCAAGATCGCCGGCGTCAACAAGAGCGAGATCCGCGCCAAGGTCGAAGAGGCCGCGAAGATCCTCGACCTCACCGAGTACCTGGACCGCAAGCCGAAGGCGCTCTCCGGTGGTCAGCGCCAGCGCGTCGCCATGGGCCGGGCCATCGTGCGCGAGCCGCAGGTCTTCCTCATGGACGAGCCGCTGTCGAACCTCGACGCCAAGCTCCGCGTCTCGACCCGTACGCAGATCGCCAGCCTGCAGCGCCGGCTCGGCATCACCACCGTGTACGTGACGCACGACCAGACCGAGGCCCTCACCATGGGCGACCGGGTCGCCGTCCTCAAGGACGGTCTGCTGCAGCAGGTCGACACCCCGCGCAACATGTACGACCGGCCCGCCAACCTCTTCGTCGCCGGCTTCATCGGCTCCCCCGCGATGAACCTGATCGAGGTCCCGATCACCGACGGTGGCGTCCGGTTCGGCGAGAGCGTCGTCCCGGTCTCCCGCGAGGCCATCGCCGCCGCGGCCGCGAAGGGCGACACCACGGTGACGGTCGGCGTCCGCCCCGAGCACTTCGACGTGTCCGGCCCGACGGGCAAGGACGGCCTGGCCGTGACCGTGAACGTGGTCGAGGAGCTCGGCTCCGACGGCTTCGTGTACGGCTCCACCCGCGTCGGCGGCGAGGACAAGGACATCGTCGTCCGCGTCGGCGGCCGCGAGGTCCCGGCCAAGGGCTCCACGCTGCACGTCGTGCCGCGCTCGGCCGAGCTGCACGTCTTCTCGACCTCCACCGGCGAGCGCCTCTCCGACTGACGGTCCGAGGGCCCGACGGCCCGACGTCCGCGCCAGTGCTCGTGCTCGTGCTCGTGCTCGTGCCGAACGGTCCCGGCCCCGCTTGCGGGGGGCGGGGCCGTTCGCGTACGGGAGGGCATGAATCGCCGACTCGGCGAAAACCCCGGCAGAACTGGGCATTCAACCCCGCGGCCACCTACCCGCGTCAACACGAGATTCGAAAAGCCGCCTCGAACCATCCCCCGCGAGAGTGACTAAATGTCGCCATATCACTACCGGCCGCTACGCTCGCCTGCGTGACGCACACTGCCCGCCGAATCGGCCGCTCTCTCGCCCTCGTCCTGCCCGTCGTCCTGGTGCTCTCCGGAACGCTCGCGGTGTCCGCCGTTCCGTGGGCCGGCCAGGGCTCCGGGACCCAGATGCTGACCGCGTCGTCCACGGACGTCTCCACCCGGGCCAAGTCCCGTGCCCCGCAGGATATTCTCCGCGACCAGCTCCTCGCAGAGCTTCAGGAGAAGGACCCCGGCGTCGCCCTCACGCACCTCCAGCGCGAGGTGGAGAACCGGCCGTCGCTCGCCAAGCACTGCATGTCGATCGCCCGGGCCCTCGGCGCCGCCGCCGTCGACCGCTTCGGCCCGACGCGCGCCCAGTCCTTCTCGCGCCCGGTCTGCGACACCTCGTTCGCCTACGGCGTCATGCACGCCAGCTGAGTCCCGCCCGGTCGGCCTGCCGCGCACCGCATATCGTTCCCGGTATGCACACCTCCCCGACGCAGGCCGTGGTCCTGGCGGGCGGCCAGGGCACGCGGCTCCGCCCGTACACCGACGACCGCCCCAAGCCGATGGTCGAGATCCCGGGCACCGGGACCCCGATCATCGGCCATCAGCTGGCGTGGCTCGCCGCCGAGGGAGTCACGGACGTCGTCATCTCCTGCGGCCACCTCGCCGAGGTGCTCCAGGAGTGGCTGGGGGCGGCGGACCTGCCGCTCAAGGTGACCACGGTCGTCGAAGCCGAGCCGCTCGGCCGCGGCGGCGGCCTCAAGTACGCGGCCGCGCACCTGCCCGAACCCGAGCAGCCCTGGTACGCGACGAACGGCGACATCTGGACCCGTTTCTCGCTGCGCGAGATGGCCGAGTTCCACACCGAGCGGGACGCGACGGCCACGCTGGCGCTCGCCCGGCCGCGCATCCCCTGGGGCGCCGTCGAGACCGACACCTTCGGGCACATCACCGACTTCATCGAGGCGCCGCCGTCCCCGTACCTCATCAACGCGGGCGTGTACGTCTTCTCCCCGGCCTTCACCGAGCTGCTGCCGGACCGCGGCGACCACGAGCGGACCACCTTCCCCCGGCTCGCCCGGGAGCGGCAACTGGCGGGCTTCCCGCTGCCGCAGGGAGCGTACTGGCGGGCCATCGACACGGCGAAGGACCTGACCGAGGCGGCCAAGGAGCTCGCCTCCCAGGCCTGAGGGAACACCGGCCCTCCGTGCGCCCGAGGGGCGGCACCACGATCGACGTGGTGCCGCCCCTCAGGCGTACGTACGGGAGGTCCTGACGTCCGTGCCGAGCTCGTGTCAGATCAGCGCGGCGGCCGTCAGGGCCGCGGCCGAGCCGGCGAAGACCACGGCGTGACGGACGTTCTGGAGGGTGCGGGTCCAGGCGGGGAAGGCACCCTCGGCGGCCTTGAGGAAGGCGGGCACGTCGATGCGGAGGAGCTCGGCGTCGCCCCGCCCTTGCGACGGAAGGCGGCCCGGACGGACCCCCCGGGCCCGTCCCCCGTCCCCGTGGCGCCCGGGACGGGTGCCACGGGGACGGGTGCCGCGGGGACGGGTGCCGCGGGGACGGGTGCCGCGGGGACGGAGAGGGGCCCCGGGTGTCCGCTGACACCCGGGGCCCCTCCGCCCGGTCTCCGCCCGGTCGCCGCCCGCTCAGCCCAGCAGGCCGCCGATCGGGTTGCGCGCGCCGCCCGACGACGAGCCGCCGTCCGACGAGCCGCCGCCGCTCCCGCTCGTCGGGGTGCCGCTGGTGCCGCCCGAGGTGGAGTCGGAGGTGGACGAGGACGGCGACGACGTACGCGACTGGCTCGGGCTGCTGCTGCCGCTGCCCGACGTCGCCGTCGGGCTCCGCCGCTCGCTGCGGCGCGTCTCCTTCGCCGACTCCGTCGGCGCGGCCTCGTCCTTCTCCCGCTCACCGCTCGCGCCGGTCGTCGCCGAGGGCTTCGGGGTCTTCGAGACCTTGCGGGACGGGCCGGTCGCGCCCGGCTCCTTCGGCAGCGGCTCGCCCGGCAGGTGGTTGACCGGGTCGTCGTTCGGCCCGGGCACCGTGACCATCTCCGTGGAACGCACCGCACCGCCGAGGATCGAACCGATGAGCAGCGTGAGTCCGACGACCACCGTCGCGACGACCGTGCCGCGGCGCAGCACCCGGCGGCGCAGCTCCCACAGCTCCGAGCGCGGGCCGAGGGTGCGCCAGGCCTCGCCGGCCAGCCGCCCGTCGATCGAGTACACCGGGGCGCCCGCGATGATCAGCGGCGACCAGGCGGCCAGGAAGATGAAGTCGGGCGCGTCGTAGACCGGCACGGTCTTCCAGCTGACCGTCAGGATCAGCGCGGCCGAGAGCAGCGCGCCGACGACGGCCGCGACCCGCTGCCACAGGCCGAGGACGGTGAGCACGCCGACGACGACCTGCAGGAAGGCGACCGTGAGACCGGCGCCCACCGGGTGCTGGAGGGCGAAGTCGCGCAGCGGCTCGGCGAGCCCCCACGGGTGCAGCGAATGCAGCCACTTCACCATGGAGCCGCGCTCACCGCCGTCGAAGTAGACGGGGTCGCAGAGCTTGCCCATGCCCGCGTAGATGGAGATGAAGCCGAGGAACACCCGCAGGGGCAGCAGCACCACGCCGAGGTTCATCCGGCGACCCGGGTAGTAGGCGTGCCGGACCCCCGCCGCGGCGGCGGCCGACGTCCACTCGGCACCGTGCCGGTGCGGCGCGCGGTCCCGTGCGCCGGCGCCCCGGTCGTGGGCCTCGGGTTCGAGCGCGTACAGCTCGTCGTACGCGCCCTCGGCGCGCCGCATCGGCGGCAGCAGCGGGGCGGACGGCCCGGCGGGCACCACGGGGGTGGGCATCGTGTCGTCGATGCGCGGGATGGTCTGGGTGGTCGGCTCCAGGGTGGAGACGCCGCCCGGGGCGGACGACTCTCGGACCGCCTGGAGAAGACCGGTGGCGCCCGGCGAGGACTTCCCGGTCCACACGACGGGCCTGCGGCGGGCCGCGCCGACGGCGCCGGCCGCGCCCGCACCGGCAGCGGCTCCGGAGAGCGCGGCGATCCGCGGGTTCGCGGCGAACTTCGGCTTCTGGGCCGGCGCGAGCCGCACACGGAAGCTGGCGTGGTTCACGATCACCTGGGCGGGATCGGAATCCACCTTGACCATGCTCAGCGCGGGCTGATCGTCGAACCCCGGCCGGGGCGTTCTGGTGTCCACACTCATCTAACCGAGTGATGCACGGTTAGGACACTGCCTTGACGGGCCCCAAATGTCCGAGGCCCGTCAAGATCACGGCCGGAGTGCGTCCCCCGTACGGGTCAGGCCGTACGGGGGAGGCGGGTCAGCCCATCCGGCGGCGGGCCGCCTCGTACAGCACCACGCCGGCCGCGACACCGGCGTTCAGCGACTCGGCGCCGCCCGGCATCGGGATGCGGACGAGGAAGTCGCAGGTCTCACCGACCAGGCGGGACAGACCCTTGCCCTCGGAGCCGACGACGATGACGACCGGGCCGGAGAGCGCCTCCAGCTCGTGCACCTCGGTGTCGCCGTCCGCCGACAGACCGACGACCGTCAGACCGGCCTTCTGGTACTGCTCCAGACAGCGGGTGAGGTTGGTGGCGCGGGCCACCGGGGTGCGGGCGGCGGTGCCGGCCGAGGTCTTCCAGGCGCCGGCGGTCATGCCGGCGGCGCGCCGCTCGGGCACGACCACGCCGTGGCCGCCGAAGGCGGAGACGGAGCGGACGACGGCGCCCAGGTTGCGCGGGTCGGTGACGCCGTCGAGGGCCACGATCAGCGGGTCCTCGTGGTCGTCGTAGGCGGCCTCGGCGAGGTCCTCGGGGTGCGCGTACTCGTACGGCGGGACCTGGAGGACGAGACCCTGGTGGTTGAGCCCGTTGGTCATCCGGTCCAGCTCGGGGCGCGGCGCCTCCATGATGTTGATGTTGCCGCGGCCGGTGGCGAGGTTCAGGGCCTCGCGCACGCGCTCGTCGTTGTCGATGAACTGCTGGACGTAGAGCGTGGTGGCGGGCACGCCGTCGCGCAGCGCCTCGAAGACCGGGTTGCGGCCGACGACCATCTCGGACTGGCCCTTGCCGCCGCGGCGGGCGACGGGCTTGCGCTTGGCCGCGTTCCGGGCCATCGCGTTGGAGACGCGGTACGCCTTGTGTCCCTTGCGGTTCTCGGCCTTGGGCGTCGGGCCCTTGCCTTCGAGGCCCTTGCGTCGCTGGCCACCGCTGCCGACCGTCGCGCCCTTCTTGTTGGACGTACGACGTCCCCTGCGCTGGCTGTTCCCGGCCATGACTACTACCTGTTTCCCTCTGCCTGCTGCGTACGAAGTCCGTAAGTGAAGTGTGCCGCCCGGAGGCCCGGACGGCACACTCATCAGTTCTCTAGCGGTTGCCCAGCGTCCAGCGGGGGCCGTCGGGGCTGTCCTCGATGGCGAGGCCCGACCGGTTCAGCTGGTCGCGGATGGCGTCCGCGGTCGCCCAGTCCTTGCGCTCGCGGGCGGACTCGCGCTGCTGGAGCACGAGCCGTACGAGGGTGTCGACGACGCCGTGGAGCTCTTCGCCGCGGTCCGTCTCCTCGGCCCAGTGCGGGTCGAGGGGGTCCAGACCGAGGACGCCGAGCATGGCGCGCACCTCGGCGAGGCGGGCGATCGCCTCGTCCTTGTCGTCGGCGGCCAGGGCGCTGTTGCCCTGGCGGACCGTGGTGTGGATGATCGCCAGCGCGTGCGGCACGCCCAGGTCGTCGTCCATGGCCTCGGCGAAGGCCGGCGGCACCTCGGCGGCGGGGGCGACGGGCGCCCCCGCCTTCTCGGTGGCGCGCTGCACGAAGCCCTCGATGCGGCCGAACGCCGCCTCGGCCTCGCGCAGGGACTCCTCGCTGTACTCGATCATCGAGCGGTAGTGCGGGGTGCCCAGGTAGTAACGCAGCACGATGGGGCGCCAGTTCTTCACCATCTCGGAGACGAGCACCGAGTTGCCGAGCGACTTCGACATCTTCTCGCCGCTCATGGTGACCCAGGCGTTGTGCACCCAGTAGTGGGCGAACTCGTCGCCGAAGGCCTTGGCCTGGGCGATCTCGTTCTCGTGGTGCGGGAAGATCAGGTCGAGGCCGCCGCCGTGGATGTCGAAGGCGGAGCCCAGGTACTTGTGCGCCATCGCCGAGCACTCCAGGTGCCAGCCGGGGCGGCCGCGGCCCCACGGGGTCTCCCAGTCGGGCTCGCCCGGCTTGGTGGCCTTCCACATCGCGAAGTCGCGCGGGTCCCGCTTGCCGGTGATGCCCTCTTCGGTCGGCTGGCGCAGGTCGTCGATGTCCTGGTTGGACAGCTCCAGGTAGCCCGGGAAGGAGCGCACGTCGAAGTAGACGCTGCCGTCGGCCTCGTAGGCGTGGCCGCGCTCGATGAGGCCGCGCATCATCTCGACCATCTCGGTGACGTGGCCGGTGGCGCGCGGCTCGTACGTGGGCGGCAGGCAACCGAGGGCGTCGTAGCCGTCGTTGAAGGCGCGCTCGTTCTCGTAGCCGATGGACCACCAGGGGCGGCCCTGTTCGGCGCCCTTCTTGATGATCTTGTCGTCGATGTCGGTGACGTTGCGGATGAACGTGACGTCGTAGCCGCGGTATTCGAACCAGCGGCGCATGATGTCGAAGTTCAGGCCCGAGCGGATGTGCCCGATGTGCGGGGCGGCCTGCACGGTCGCGCCACAGAGGTAGATCGAGACACAGCCCGGCTTGATCGGGGTGAAGTCACGGATCTGCCGGGCGCTGGTGTCGTACAGGCGAATGGTCACCACTCCAGGGTAGTGGGCGGGGGGTAGTGCCCCGCGACCTGTTCGCGGTCACGGGGCGACTTTTTCGGGGGTTACGCCCCTAAGAGGCCGTTACGGGATAGAGGAGCGCGGTCGCGAGCGCGGCCAGTCCCTCGGCCCGACCGGTCAGCCCGAGCCCGTCGGTGGTGGTGCCGGAGACGGAGACGGGAGCGCCCGCCGCCGCGCCGAGCGCCTTCTGCGCCTCGTCGCGGCGCTTGCCGATCTTGGGGCGGACACCGATGACCTGGACGGCGATGTTGCCGATCTCGTAGCCCTCGGCGCGCACGATCCGGGCGGCCTCGGCGAGCAGGGTGACGCCGGAGGCGCCGGACCACTCGGGGCGCGAGGTGCCGAAGTGGGCGCCGAGGTCGCCGATGCCGGCGGCGGAGAAGAGCGCGTCGCAGGCGGCGTGGGCGGCGACGTCACCGTCGGAGTGCCCGGCGAGCCCGTACCCGTCGCTGTCGGAGTCCTCCCAGAGGAGGCCGGCGCACCACAGCTCGCGCCCCTTCTCGAAGGCGTGGACGTCGGTGCCGATGCCGGTACGGGGAAGCACGGGGAGCTGGGGGCGGCTGTCAGAAGCCATCGTTGGCCCTCCTGCGGGCGAGCACGGCCTCGGCGAGCACGAGGTCGAGGGGGCGGGTCACCTTGAAGGCCTCTTCGTGGCCGGGCACGACGACGACGGGCGCACCGAGCTTCTCGACCATGCCGGCGTCGTCCGTGGCGCCCTCACCGGTGAGGGCGACGGTCGCATGGGCGTTGACGAGCGTGTCGCGGTCGAAGCCCTGCGGGGTCTGCACGGCGCGCAGGCGGGCGCGGACCGGGGTGGCGACGACCTGCTCGGGGGCGCCGGGCTTCTCGGCCGGCTCGACTTCCTTGACGGTGTCGGCGACGGGCAGCGCGGGGACGACGGCGACGGCCCCGTCCCGGACGGCCTCGATGACGGCGTCGACGGTGTCGACGGGCACGAGGGGGCGGGCGGCGTCGTGGACGAGGACCGTCGTGACCTCCTCCGGGACGGCCTCCAGACCGAGCCGCACGGACTCCTGGCGCGTGTCGCCGCCGGGGACGACGACGTAGTCGGTCCGCTCGGGCAGGGCGTGGGCGTCCAGGAGGTTCTTCACCTCGGCGGCCCCGTCGGGGGGTGCGACCACGACGACGAGGGAGACGGCGCGGGAGGCGGCCATCGCCCGGACGGCGTGGACGAGCATGGGGGTGCCGTTCAGCGCGCGCAGCGCCTTGGGGGCGCCCGGACCGAGGCGTACGCCCCGGCCGGCCGCGGGGATCACCACGGCGGTTCGTGTGAGACGCGCTTCGTCTGTCATCGGTTGCACTCCGGCAGGTTTGTTTCCGCGGGCGACGTGGGTATGGCGTCAGCAAGCTGCTGGCGACGCCTCGACCGGACCCTTCCGTGACGACGGTCGAGGCGTCGCCGTGCGAGGAACGGCAGGGGGTCGAGAAAGAGAGACGAACATGCCGCAGTGCCCGGCGACGGCGCTGGGGAATCCAGAAGATTCACAGCGTGTCAGCGGGCACCGCGGCATGTGCTTGGCCGGGGATCCCCCCGGACCAAGTCTGGGGGAGTGCAGCCAGGCGTCAGGCGGCAGGCGTCAGGACGCGAGCACCTCGTCGAGGAGGGCCTCGGCCTTGTCCTCGTTCGTGTTCTCCGCGAGGGCCAGCTCGCTCACCAGGATCTGGCGGGCCTTGGCGAGCATGCGCTTCTCACCGGCGGAGAGTCCACGCTCGCGCTCGCGGCGCCACAGGTCGCGCACCACTTCGGCGACCTTGATGACGTCGCCCGAGGCGAGCTTTTCCAGATTTGCCTTGTAGCGACGAGACCAGTTCGTCGGCTCCTCTGCGTACGGTGCGCGAAGCACCTCGAAGACCCGGTCCAGCCCATCCTGACCGACCACGTCGCGAACACCGACGAACTCCGCATTGTCCGCCGGCACACGAACCGTCAGGTCGCCCTGCGCGACCTTGAGCACCAAGTAGGTCTTGTCCACGCCTTTGATCTGGCGAGTTTCGATGGCCTCGATCAGCGCGGCCCCGTGATGGGGATAGACCACGGTGTCGCCAACCTTGAACGTCATGTGACAGGTACCCCTTCCGTGGCTATCCAGGGTAACACGGATACGGCTTCTTCTGAATGGCGTTTTCGCAGGTCAGGGCATATCTCGGGGCTTGACAACAGCGACGCGGACGTGCTGCGGAGGACTTCCGGAAGGCGGTATTCGCAGGTCGGAGCCGCTGCGTGGACGCAGAGAAACACCCACGTTACAGCTGCCACGAGGGGTGCGCGAGGTGCCCGATGTCCCGTTTTGCCCGGTTCGGCGTGACCTTCTTCACGTACTCCGTTCGAGGATCGACCGTCCGTCCGGGCGGATTCGAGAATTGATCACCGGGGATTCTCGAATGGCGCGGACGGCGGAATGCAGGGGCGGCACCCGAATTGATCACGACGCTTATGTGAACGGCGGGTCAATGGGTCGTGATCCGGCCATGACGGCGAGTTCTCGGCGCCCGCCCGCGGATCGACCGGGAGACCGACGGGGAGACCGACCGGGGGACCGACCGGGGAGCCGCCCGCGTGGCGGGCGCGCGCAGAGGGGCGGGTCGGGTGCGGGACGGAGAGTGCGGCTCGGTAACCTAAGCGCGCTGACACACCTTTAGTCCGTCCTTAGCCTGCCCGTACGTCCTAGGAGTTGCCGCCGCCGTGAGCCGCAGCCTTCGACGCGGCGCCCTCGCCGCCACCGCCGTCGTGATCTCGATCGCCGCCCTGTCCGCATGTGGTGCGGGCAACGACGCGCAGACGCTCGAGATCCGTCCGGACAACGCCGCCGTCACCGTGGACGACGTCAAGATCCAGAACGCCCTCGTGATCACCCAGCCCGACCCGGGCGCGGTGGGTCCCGCCGTCGTGTCCGCCACCGTCTTCAACAACGGCTCGACGCGCCAGACCATCGACTCGATCACCCTGCCGGGCACCGTCGGGGCCGTGAAGCTCAAGGCGGCCGAGGGCAACGGCCCGATCGTCGTCCCCGCCGGCGGCTCCGTCGTCATCGGCGGCAAGGGCAACGCCTCCGCCACGATCGAGGGCGGCCTGCGCGAGGCCAAGAACGGTGACTCCCAGAGGGTCGTCTTCAAGCTGAGCAAGACCGGGGACGTGGAGCTGGGCGCGTTCGTCGTCCCGGCGACGAGCTACTTCAAGGAGTACGGCCCCTCCGAGCTCCCGAAGCCCCCGGCCACCGCGCCGACGGCCACCGCCACGACCACCCCGTCGGGCACCGCGACCCCGACGGGCACGGCCACCCCGTCCGGCACGGCCAGCCCCACGGGCGAGGCCGGCCACGCGGCCGGTCACTGAGCCACACGAAGAAAGGGGCGCCCCGAGGGGCGCCCCTTTTTCATGCCGTGCGGCTCACGACCGGGCCTCCGGACTCCGCCCGGCGGTCGCGGGCCCGACCGCGGCCTACGGCTCGAACTTGTACCCCAGACCACGCACCGTCACCAGATAGCGCGGCGCACCGGGGTCGGGCTCGAACACCTGCCACACCGCGCCCCTCACACCACTCGGCCCCTGGGGGCCTCACGGGCTTCAGGACGCCGCGCCGGACTCCGCCCGGCGGTCGCGGGCCCGACCGCGGCCTACGGCTCGAACTTGTACCCCAGACCACGCACCGTCACCAGATAGCGCGGCGCACCGGG
>NZ_JBFAXU010000023.1:0-80695 GCF_040680975.1 Streptomyces sp. NPDC051921 | reverse complement strand
GGGTCGGGCTCGATCTTGGCGCGGAGGCGCTTGACGTGGACGTCGAGGGTCTTCGTGTCGCCGACGTAGTCCGCGCCCCAGACGCGGTCGATGAGCTGCATGCGGGTGAGGACGCGGCCCGCGTTGCGGAGCAGCATCTCCAGGAGGTCGAACTCCTTCAGCGGCAGGTCGACCTTGCCGCCCGCGACGGTGACCACGTGGCGGTCGACGTCCATGCGGACCGGGCCGGCCTCCAGGGCGGCGGGGGTGACCTCCTCCGGCTCGCCGCGGCGGCGCAGGACCGCGCGGATGCGGGCGACCAGCTCCCGCGAGGAGAAGGGCTTCGTCACGTAGTCGTCGGCTCCTATCTCCAGGCCGACGACCTTGTCGATCTCGCTGTCCTTGGCGGTCACCATGATGACCGGGACGTTGGAGCGCCCGCGCAGCTGACGGCACACCTCCGTACCGGGCAGACCCGGCAGCATCAGGTCGAGGAGGACGAGATCCGCTCCGTTGCGCTCGAACTCGTCGAGGCCGTCGGGCCCGGTCGCCGCGACGGCGACCTCGAAGCCCTCCTTGCGGAGCATGTACGACAGGGCGTCGCTGAAGGATTCCTCATCCTCGACGACAAGCACTCGGGTCACGGAAGGACCTCCGGGGCGGGGAGCGGTTCGGTCATGAGATCGGGGGTGGAGGCGGAGTCGGAGGACCGGCGGTCCCGTACGGCGCCCGCCTCGGGCAACCGCAGGGTGAAGGTGGACCCCTGGCCCTCGGTGCTCCACACCGTGACCTCCCCGCCGTGCGAGGCGGCCACGTGCTTCACGATGGCCAGGCCCAGACCCGTACCGCCGGTGGCACGGGAGCGGGCGGGGTCGACGCGGTAGAAGCGCTCGAAGATGCGCTCCTTGTCCTTGTCGGGGATGCCGATGCCCTGGTCGGTCACGGCTATCTCGATCAGGTCGCCGCCGGGCGCCGCCACGCGCCGGGCGGCGATGCCCACCCGGGTGTGGGCCGGCGAGTAGTTGACGGCGTTCTCGACGAGGTTGCCCAGGGCGGCGGCGAGCTGCCCGCGGCTGCCCCAGACGTAGAGGTCGGAGGCCCCTCCCGAGGCCATGGTGATCTGCTTCGTGGACGCGGGGTGCCGCGAGCGGTCGATCGCCTCGGCGACCAGCTCGTCCACCCGGACCGGCTCGGAGTCCTCCAGCGGGTCGTCGTTCTGCACCCGGGAGAGGTCGATGAGCTCCTGCACGAGGTTGGTGAGGCGGGTGGCCTCGATCTGCATCCGGCCCGCGAAGCGGGTCACCGCCTCGGGGTCGTCCGAGGCGTCCATGACGGCCTCGGACAGCAGGGACAGCGCGCCGACGGGAGTCTTGAGCTCGTGACTCACGTTGGCGACGAAGTCACGTCGGACCGCTTCGATACGGCGGGCCTCGGTCAGGTCCTCCACCAGCAGCAGCACCAGCCGCGACCCGAGCGGGGCGACCCGGGCGGAGACGGCGAGGGCCTCGCCGCGTCCGGTGCCGCGTCGCGGCAGGTCGAGCTCGACCTGCCGTATCTCGCCGTCGCGGCGGGTGTCGCGGGCCATGTTGAGCATCGGCTCCACGGCCAGCTTCCCGCCCCGGACCAGGCCGAGGGCGTACGCCGCCGAACTGGCCTTGACCACGGAGTCGCTCTCGTCGAGGACCACCGCGGACGAGCGCAGCACGGACAGCACGGTGTCGACGCCGGGCGGGAGCACGGCATCGGTGTGCAGGGAGGTACGAGTGGGTCGCGCCTGGTCGCGCTCGCTCCAGCGGAACGCCAGCATGGCGATCACGCCGGTGCACACGCCGGCGATAGCGGCCAATGCGGCGACCGCCGCGTTCACGTCCATGCCCTCCAGGTTATGCGGGTCGACGGACACTCTCCCAGCCGTCCGAGCGGCTGCTCGAACACTCGTCGCCCAGAGTTCACCGAGGGGACGGAGGTGGTTCATTTGGCCTGGTCGCGACCGTGGCCCGCGTTGCCCAGAGTTCACCTGGGAGAAAGTGGCGGTTCACGTGTGGGGGTGGAACCGGACGCGTAGGGGGCCGAACGTGGGAGCGTGGAGGTCACCGGCCCCACGCCGGAACCCGGACCCGGACCCGGAGCCTCGCCCCGGAGCATCCTTGCCCGGGGCCGGAACGTAGAGAGGGACATCGATGCGGGACGCGTACCACGAGGAACTTGACTCGATCGGCGAGGGCCTGGTCGAGATGGCCCGCCTGGTCGGGTCGGCGATCGGGCGCGCCACGACGGCCATGCTGGACGCCGACCTGAAGCTCGCGGAGAGCGTGATCGCTGCGGACCAGAAGGTCGACGACCTCCAGCACGACCTGGAGGCCCGGGCGATAGCGCTGCTCGCCCGCCAGCAGCCGGTGGCGACGGACCTGCGGATCGTGGTGACCTCGCTGCGGATGAGCGCCGACCTGGAGCGCTCGGGCGACCTGGCGCAGCACGTGGCCAAGCTGGCCCGGCTGCGCTTCCCGGACCGCGCCGTGCCGAACGACCTGCACGCCACGATCCTGCAGATGGGACAGCTGGCGCAGCGCCTGATGGCGAAGGCGGCGGAGGTCATCATCACGAAGGACGTCGACCTGGCGCTCCAGCTGGAACAGGACGACGACGAGATGGACACGCTGCACCGGACGCTCTTCAAGCACCTGATGGACGACCGCTGGAAGCACGGCATCGAGACGGCCGTGGACGTGACGCTGCTCGGCCGCTACTACGAGCGGTTCGCCGACCACGCGGTGTCGGTGGCGAAGCGCGTGGTGTACCTGGTGACGGGCGAGCACGCGGACGAGCTGCAGCAGTCGGACGTGCCGGTCGAGGGCGCGTAAGCGTTTCGGGCCGGCGGTTCGCACAACAGTGCGCCGTTGATGCGCCCTGGGCGCTGGGCATGCAATGGGGGGAGGCGAGGTACGCCTCTCAGGGAGGGACCCCCATGGCCGATTCCGCTCCGATCACCGACCCCCAGCAGGAGACCCCGCTCGCGCGCGACGCGGAGTGCCTGCCCGTCCTCGGCGCCTGCGGGTGCGGATCGGGCTGCGGCTGCGGCTGCCAGTCCGGCGCGCCGTGCCAGTGCGGCGGCTGCTCGTCGTAGTACGGCTCACGGCCGAGCCGCGGGCCCCGTTCGTCTCGTACGCGGGGCCCGCACGCCCGCACCCGGCCACCGAGCCGCGGCCCGCCGGCCACTGGTCGCCGGCCGTCCGCCGTCGGCGGCGGCCGCTCAGCTCGTCGCCGGCCGCTCAGCTCGTCGCCAGCCGCTCAGCTCGTCGCCGGCCGCTCAGCTGCCGACTGCCGGCGGCCCGCCCCTCAGCCGATGTCGAGCACGCCGACGGTCTGGTCCCCGGCGAGCTCGCCGGTCTCGCGGAAGCCGAGCTTGCGGTAGAAGTCGCCGGGGCCGTGCTCGCCGGGGTGCCAGGACACGTACATCTCGGTCGCCCCGCGCCGCCGCAGCTCCTCGCGCACGGCGGCGACGGCGAACCGCCCGTATCCCTTGCCCTGCCGCTCACCGCTGATGTTCAGCCGCCACAGGCCGCTGCGCCGGTCGTCGGGGTCCTTCTCCGCATCCCACTGGATGTCGACGAAGGCCATCAGGAAACCGACCGGCTCGTCCCCGTCGAGGATGAGCCGCGGCCAGGCGGTCTCGCCGTACGCGTAGGCCTCGGCCAGCGAGCGGACGACGGGGGCGACGCTGTCGTTCTGATGGGGGTGAACGCGCAGGCCGAGGGCGGCCTCGACGTTGGCGGGGGTGATCGGTTCAAGGCGAAGAGACGTGCTCATGACGCGCACGCTAAACGATCTCCGTGTCGCCGCTCACGAAATCCGGGGTTCCGGGCCCGCGGGTGCCGGGCCAGGATGGGTGCGTGCTCACCGTGCCCGTGCCGCCGCGCCGTACCGTCCTCGCCCAGGTGACCGCCCCCGGGCACGTGTCCCCCGAACTCCGCAGCCACCTGATCGCCTGCTGGGTCGCCGTCACCAACGCGGGCGGAGCCGCCGGATTCCCGTTCCCGCCGGTCGCGGAGACGGACGTCGCCCCGGTCCTGGACGCGCTCGTCGCGCAGCTCGACCCGGAGCGCTGCCGGCTGATCACCGCGACGGTGGGCGAACGGCCGGCCGGCTGGGTCGTGCTCCGCCGTGACCCGGATCGGCTGATCGCCCACTGGGGCACGGTCCACCACCTGCAGACCCACCCCGAATTCCGCGGCAAGGGCCTCGGCTCCGGCCTCATGCGCGAACTCCAGCGCATCGCCCGCGACGAGCTCGGCCTCTCCCATCTCCGCCTCGCCGCCCGCGGCGGCGCGGGCCTCGAAGCCTTCTACACCGCCCTCGGCTGGACCGAGACCGGCCGCTGGCCGGACGCCCTGCGCCTGGGCCCGGGTGCGGAGGACCTGCGGGACGAGGTCCTCATGGGCCTGACCCTGCACCCCCGCGCGACGGACACGCCCTGACGCCGACGCGGCCTGCCTTGATGACGCCTTGAGGACGCTTTGACGCATCCTGTACGGCCCCGGCTCTGGCTCGGTCCGGGGAGGGGGTGCAAGGGTGCGGGTCATGGCGTGGGGGTATCGGGTGTACGGAGGCGCCGCCGCGGGGCTCGGAGCGGTCGCCGTGACGGCCGCCGGGCTGCTCGCGCTGGGAGTCGGACCGTTGATAGGAGCGCCCGGGACCCGGGCGCTGGCGCTGCTCATGCCGGCGTCGGCATTCGCCCTGTGCCTTGGCATGTTCTTGACGACCCTGGCCCTGAAGTCGCTGGACCGCGCCCTCCTCTTGAGCGCCTTCCGGTGCCTGCCGGCCGGCCTCCGGGCGGGTCTCGGGGCGCTGGCCCTCGCGGGCGCCGTACTCGCCTCGCCGCTGTTCGGCGACGACGAGAACCTGCACGACCCGCGGGCCCGGGACGGTGCCTACTCCGCGTACCGCACGACCGCCGGTGTGCGCGGCACGATCGAGATCTCCCGGGCCACCTACCTGGAGCTCAGGCGGAACGACGACCGGGAGTTCCTCGCCGGCGCCGGCGCCATGCTCGCCGGGGCGGCGTTCGCCGCACTCACCCTGGGCGAGCTCCGGAGACCGGCCGTCCGTGCCTGAGGGCGAGAGGGGATCCGGCACGGGGAGGGCCTTCGGCGTCAGGTGGGGGTGACGCCGCGGCCGGCCCCGCGCGCGGGGGACGAGCGCGACGGACCGGCGCGCCTCGGCATCCTCTTCGCCGGGGTGGGTGCGCCGCGCTCACGGTGGGCCGGCTGCGCGGCCCGGGGTCACGGCCCGAGGAAGACGACCGAGCGGAGCTTCAGGCGGTCCGAAGCGGGGCGGCCGTGGGGGCGGAGGGTCCACTGGTCGCCGGTGCAGTCGGGCTCCGTGAAGACGAGGGCGTACTCGTCGGTGTCGTTGTGCGGGGCGAAGGCAGGCTCCGAGGCGGACGGGTCGGCCACCTCGGCGAGGGTGACGCACTCGCCGCTCGCGGGGTCGTGCAGGGTGACGTGGACGGGCCCGCCGTTCAGGCCGGTCACGCGGTACGCGAAGTCACCGGTGGCGGCGTGGGCGGGCGAGGCCAGGGCGGCGGTGAGGGCGAGGGCACCGCAGGCGGCGGCGAGGGTGTGCCGAAGGCGCACGAGGGTCTCGTTTCATGAGGAACGACCAAGGTCATCCGCACGTCTACCGCCGCTCGCACCCCCGCCGTGCGGCGCTCCACGGCCGGAAGGTTTCTCTGTCACCCGTCCGGCGGAGCGGGCGGAGCTACGGCATGAACACCTGGTCCAGGCGGTGGATGGCGCCGTCGTCGCCGACCTCGTACCTGAAGACCAGGCCGGAGTCCGGGTGCGCGTTCACCCAGTCGATCAGCTCCTGCACGCCGATGCGCTGGTTCTCGGTGCTCACGACGACGGGGTCGGTGGCGGTGACGTACGCGGCCTGGTCCAGCGCCCAGCGGGACTCCTCGCCGCTGACCACGAACGGCGCGCCGTCGGTGTCGGGCTCGCCGCAGCCCCACGCGCCGTGCTGGAGCACGAGGTTGACCTTGCCGGTGCTGGCAGGGAGCTCCTCGATGCGGTAGAGGGCGAACTCGTCGGGATCGTAGGCGTCCGGGGTGGGCGGCTCGGTGACACAGCCCCCGGCCGGCTTGCCGGCGGACGGCTTCTTCGTCGGCTTCGTGGACTTCGTGCTCTTCGGCGACGCCTTCGGCCCGGGCTTCACGACGGGCTTCGGGGTCTCGCCCGTCGGCTCCCCCTCCCCCGCACCGACGCCCGCGGGCTCCGTCGTGGCCGTGGCCACGGCACTCGGCTCAGCGGCCCCGCCGGCAGCCCCGTCCGTGGAGCCGCCCTTCTGACACCCGGTCACCACGACGGCCAGCACGACGGCCGCGGCCGCGACGACGACGGGTCTGCATCGCTCGACTCGCATGACGTTCATCCCGGGACTCCCCCTTGTGCCACGGCGGTCCCCACGGACCGCGTCCCGGTACGGAACGTAGCAACGCCCGGGCCAGAGGACGATATTCAGCCACGACCTGTCGCCAACCCGCGACCATCCCGAGACGAAGCCCCCGTCCCAACACCTTGATTCCGGGGAGAACATGAAGGCCCTGGGCGCAGCACCTGGGCCACTCCGGCCCTGGCCTGGCCCTGCGGGTCCGCACCCACCTCATGCCGAGCAGCCGGGAACGCACCCGAAAAGCCGTGGCTGCCGTCCTTGGGGGCGCCTACGCTCCCGTTCGCTGAGGAAGGAGGGCGCGATGTCCGCCGACGAGTCCACCGAGTACTTCACGCTGCTCTGCGACGACCCGTCCCACGAGGTCGTGATCGTCGACTGCGGGCCGCGCGAGATGGACGTGATCCTCGCGGTGCGCAAGGTGACCGGGCTGAGTCTGTGGAACAGCCGGGTCCTGGCGCGGCAAGCCCCCGTCACCGTCGTGGGAGGGCTGTCCGCATACCGGGCCCAGTCCGCCGTCTCGGTGCTCCAGAGCGCCGGCGCCACAGCGGAGTGGAGGCAGGAGCCGGAGCCCGGAGATCGCACGGCCCCGTCCCCCTGACGACCCGCAGACGACCCCCGGAGCACGAAGAAGCCCCCTCCCGGCGGGGAAACCGCAGGCAGGGGGCTCTTTCGGGCGTAAGGGCTACTTCTTGCCCTGGTTCTTCACGGCCTCGATCGCCGCCGCCGCGGCCTCCGGGTCCAGGTACGTGCCGCCCGGGTTGATCGGCTTGAAGTTCTCGTCGAGCTCGTAGGCCAGCGGGATGCCCGTCGGGATGTTCAGGCCCGCGATGTCGGCGTCCGAGATGCCGTCGAGGTGCTTGACGAGGGCGCGCAGGCTGTTGCCGTGGGCGGCGACCAGGACCGTGCGGCCGGCCAGCAGGTCCGGGACGATCGCGTCGTACCAGTACGGGAGCATCCGCTGGACGACGTCCTTGAGGCACTCGGTCTGCGGGCGGAGCTCCGGCGGGATCGTCGCGTAGCGGGCGTCGTGGGCCTGCGAGAACTCGTTGTCGTCCGGGAGCGCCGGCGGCGGGGTGTCGTACGAGCGGCGCCACAGCATGAACTGCTCCTCGCCGAACTCGGCGAGGGTCTGCGCCTTGTCCTTGCCCTGCAGCGCGCCGTAGTGGCGCTCGTTCAGGCGCCAGGAGCGGTGGACCGGGATCCAGTGACGGTCCGCGGCCTCCAGGGCGAGCTGCGCCGTGCGGATGGCCCGCTTCTGGAGGGAGGTGTGCAGCACGTCCGGGAGCAGGCCGGCGTCCTTCAGCAGCTCACCGCCGCGCGTCGCCTCCTTCTCGCCCTTCGGAGTGAGGTTGACGTCCACCCAGCCGGTGAACAGGTTCTTCTCGTTCCACTCGCTCTCGCCGTGGCGGAGGAGGATCAGCTTGTACGGTGCGTCGGCCATGTGTCCGAGCCTAGACGACCGCCGACGATTGACGCGCACCGTCAATTCGCTGGCGTCCGGCGTATGAGATGCGTAAGTTACGAGCGCTGCATGAGGGACTTACACGCACCAGGGGGCCGGCCACACATGTCCATCGACTCGCTCAGACGATCGGCACGCGCCACGGTCTCGGGACTCCCGGGGGGCTTCTGGTGGCTCTGGCTGTCGACCTTGGTCAACAGGACCGGTGCCTTCGTCCTGACCTTCCTCTCCCTCTACCTCACCCAGGAGCTCGGGCACTCCGCCTGGTTCGCCGGACTCGTCGTCGCCCTCCACGGCCTCGGCGGCGTCGCCGGGTCCCCGCTCGGCGGCATGCTCACCGACCGCTGGGGCCGTCGCCCCACGATGGTCACCATGCACCTGGCGGCCGCCGCCTGTTCCGTGCTGCTCGCGGTCGTGACCAGCGCCTGGGGCGTCGCCCTCGTCGTCCTGCTCATGGGCGTCGCGATGCAGGGCGTCCGGCCGTCCATCAACGCCAGCATCGCCGACCTCGTCCCCGCGCACGACGTCCGCCGCGCCTACGCCCTCAACTACTGGGCGCTCAACCTCGGCTTCGCCATCGCCGCCATCGGCGGCGGCGTCGCGATCGTCCTCGGATACCGCACGCTCTTCCTCGTCGACGCCGCCGCCACCGCGCTGTGCGCGCTGATCGTCTTCCTCCGCCTGCCGGAGACCCGGCCGGAGGCCAAGGTCGACGCGACCACCGGCAAGGCCGTCGCCGAGGACAAGGTCAGCGTCCTCACCGTGCTGCGCGACGCGCCCTTCCGCACCCTGGTGACGCTCAACCTGCTCGTCTGCCTGGTGTTCACCGCCCCCTGGATCGGCCTGCCGCTCACGATGACCGCCGAGGGCCTCGAACCCTCCGCGTACGGTGCCGTCATCGCGGTCAACGGCATCGTCATCGTCGGTTTCCAGCTGCTGGTCAACAAGATCACCGACAAGCGGTCCCCCGTCCTGCTGCTGACCGTCTCCTCCCTGCTCTTCGCCCTCGGCACCGGCGCCACCGCCCTGGCCGGCAGCTCGCTGGCCTTCGGCGCGACCGTCGTCGTGTGGACGATCGGCGAGATGGTCCACGTCCCCACCAACGCCGCCGCCACCGCCCGGCTCGCGCCCGAGCACGCCCGCGGCCGCTACCAGGGTGTGATGGGCATGTCCTGGGCGGTCGCCGGTTTCGTCGCGCCGATCCTGGCCGGCTGGGTCGTCGACGGTCCCGGGCCCGACGTCCTGTGGATCGCCTGCGCCGTCATCGGCGCCGTCGCCGCCCTCGGCTACCAGACCCGGCTGCGGACCGCCCTCGCCGGCGCCGAGGAGGACGTCCCGGTGCCGAAGGAGGCCGGGGCCGGGTCCGAGGCGCGTGCCGAGGAGTCCGACGACAGGACGGAGGCCGTCAGCTCCTCCTGAAACGCTTCTGCGCCTCGTGGAGGTTCCGGGGGCGTACGGCGCCGGGCGTGCCGTACGCCTCCAGGCGTGTGTGGAGGTCGCCGGTGGAGTCCGGGACGTCGATCTGGTCGAACTCCCGCACCTCGCTGATCCCGACGGTCGCGCTCCAGGTCGATGCGGTACGTGCCGGGCGGGACGAGGACGGTGCCGCCGCCCCGCTCCCCCGCCGCCGCGAGGGCGCGGTTGATCGCGGGGGCGGAGTCGGTGGAGCCGTCGGGGGTGGCGCCGTGGGCGAGGACGTTCTCGACGGCGGGTGGGCGCGGGAGCCGGCCGGCCCCCCGAGGTCAGTTACCTGGCTTCTGGGTCAGGTTCTTGAACGCGTCGAGGTTTCGTGTCGACTCGCCGCGCGACACCCGCCACGCGTACTCCCGCCGGATCGCCGTCGCGAAGCCCAGCTCCAGGAGGGTGTTGAAGTCGCCGTCCGCCGCCTCCAGGACGGAGCCGAGGAGCCGGTCCAGCTCCTCCGGGCTGACGGCGGCCAGCGGCAGCTTGCCGGCCAGGTAGATGTCGCCGAGTCCGTCGATCGCGTAACTCACCCCGTACAGCTTGAGGTTGCGCTCCAGGAGCCAGCGGTGGACGCCCGCCTCGTTCTCGTCCGGGTGGCGGACGACGAAGGCGTTGAGGGAGAGGGAGTGGCGCCCGACGCGCAGGGAGAGGGTGGTGAAGAGCTTGCGCGTGCCCGGGAGTTTGACCACGTAGGAGCCCGGCTCCGGGGACTCCCACTCCAGCCCCGCGTCCTTGAAGGTGTCCTCGACGATCCGCCGGACGTCCTGTGCCTGTGCCTCGCCCTCAGCCATGGTGCGAGCGTACGCGACGACGCTGGTCGCGCAGCCGGTGGTCGTGCATGGCGGCCGTGTACACGTCCGCCGTGCCCGACGCCGCCGTGTCCCAGCCGAACGACGCGGCGTGCCGGGCCGCCGCCGCGCCCATCCGCGCCGACAGCTGCGGGTCGTCGAGGTAGCGGCCGAGCGCGCGGGCGTAGTCCGCCGGATCGTGGCCCTGCACGAGGAAGCCGGTGACGTCGTCCCGTACGGCCACGGGCAGACCGCCCACCGCCGCCGCGACGACCGGGGTGCCGGCCGCCTGCGCCTCGATGGCGACAAGGCCGAAGGACTCGCTGTACGAGGGCACGACGAGCACGCTGGCGGCCCGGAACCAGTCCGCGAGCTGATCCTGTCCGACCGGCGGGTGGAAGCGGACGAGGTCGGAGACACCCAGCTTGGCGGCGAGCTTCTGCAGCCCCTCCGGCTTGGCGAGGCCGCTGCCGCTCGGCCCGCCGACCACCGGCACGACCATGCGCGAGCGCAGCGAGGGGTCGCGCTCCAGGAGCACGGCGGCCGCGCGCAGCAGGATGTCCGGGGCCTTGAGCGGCTGGATGCGACCGGCGAAGGCGGGGATGAAGGCGTCCTGCGGCAGCCCGAGCCGGGCCCTGGCGGCGGCACGGCCGTCGGCGGGGCGGAAGTGGTCGAGGTTCACCCCGGGGTGCACGACGGCGATCTTGGCGGGGTCTGCCTCGTAGAAGCGGGCGAGCTCGTCGGCCTCCTCCGACGTGTTGGCGATCAGCCGGTCGGCCGCCGCGACGACCTGCGTCTCGCCGATCACGCGGGCCGCGGGCTCGGGGGTGTCGCCCTCCGCGAGCGCCGCGTTCTTGACCTTGGCCATGGTGTGCATGGTGTGGACGAGCGGGACGCCCCAGCGCTCGGCGGCGAGCCAGCCGACGTGGCCGGAGAGCCAGTAGTGGGAGTGCACCAGGTCGTAGTGCCCGTGCCGGTGTCCCGCCCAGGCCTGCATCACGCCGTGGGTGAAGGCACAGAGCTGGGCCGGCAGCTCCTCCTTGGCGAGCCCCTCGTACGGACCCGCGTCCACGTGCCGTACGAGCACGCCGGGCGCGAGCTCGACGACCGGGGAGAGGCCGCCGGTGGTGGCCCGGGTGAAGATCTCGACCTCGACGTTGATCGCGGCGAGCCGCTTGGCCAGCTCGACGATGTAGACGTTCATGCCGCCGGCGTCGCCGGTGCCGGGCTGGTGCAACGGGGAGGTGTGAACGCTGAGCATGGCCACACGGCGCGGGCTGCGGTGCCGGCCGGGGAGCCGGAGCCGGGGCGGCGCCGCCAGAGTGCCGGCGAACCGGGACACGTACTGGCTCACGTCGACGGTCCTTCCGCTGTCGGGCATGGCAGACGGAGGGCGCGTCGCACCCTCCGGCCTCCAGAACACCGGAATGCCCCCTTTCATTTCCTTCGGCAGGGGCGTTTTGCCAATTCATTACCGGCCGGGTGGCGTGTCGGAGCGCCCCGGGGGCGCGCGGGAGACCGCGCCGCACCCCTTACGCTCGTCCCATGGCCCCGCGCACCACCCGCCCCGCCGTCGCCCGCCCCGTCGGCACGGTCACCCGCGGGACCACCAACCCCAACCGTCTGCGCCGCCAGGACCGCTGGATCGCCGCCGTGCACGGCCCCGCCCTGCGCCGCTCCGAGGCGCCGCCCCTCGCCGTCGACCTCGGCTACGGCGCCGCGCCCTGGACCGCCGTCGAGCTGCTGGAGCGCCTGCGGACCGCCGACCCCCGCACCCTCGTGGTCGGCATCGAGATCGAGCCCGCCCGGGTCGCCGCCGCCCAGCCGTACGAGCGCGAGGGGCTGACGTTCCGGCACGGGGGCTTCGAGGTGCCGGTGCCGGGCGAGGTCTCCCTCATCCGCGCCGCGAACGTGTTGCGCCAGTACGACGAGGAGCAGGTCGCCGCCGTCTGGGGACGCCTGTGCGCACGGCTCGCCCCCGAGGGGCTCCTGGTGGAGGGCACCTGCGACGAGATCGGCCGGCGGCACGTGTGGGTGGCGCTGGACCGCACGGGACCGCGGACGGTGACCTTCGCGACCCGGCTCGGCTCGCTCGACCGGCCCTCGGACCTCGCGGAGCGGCTGCCGAAGGCACTCATCCACCGGAACGTGCCGGGTGAGCCGGTGCACGCCTTCCTGCGGGACTTCGACCGGGCATGGGCGGCGGCCGCCCCGTTCGCGTCGCTGGGCGCCCGGCAGCGCTGGATCCGCGCCGTGCGCGACCTCGCCGCGGACTGGCCGCTGACGGACGGCCCGCGACGGTGGCGCCAGGGCGAGGTGACGGTGCGCTGGGAGGCGCTGGCGCCGCGGGGATGAGCGACGCCGCGGGCCCGGTCGTCCTGTCCGGTCGTGTCCGGTCGTCTTGTCCGCTCGTCTGCCGGACCGCCTGTCCGATTGCCCAACTCTCCCTGAATTCCTGCCCGCCGGGGAACGCAGCAGGAGCAACACTCGTCCCCCCTGGGGGGAAGTGACCCGACAGGCCCCGCTTTCCCCTGTCGTTTTCGTGTTCCGCATGGCACTATCGCCAGGTCACGACCAAGTTACTGACGGTAAATCAGATCGGTGTCCGAGTAGGGGGAGCCAGTGAACCGACGCCGCCATGCCCTCGCCACGCTTACCGTGGTCTGCGCCCTGACGGTGCTTGCCTCACCCGTGCTCACCCTGCAGGCCTCCGCCG
Source organism: Streptomyces sp. NPDC051921 (assembly GCF_040680975.1). Taxonomy (NCBI): domain Bacteria; kingdom Bacillati; phylum Actinomycetota; class Actinomycetes; order Kitasatosporales; family Streptomycetaceae; genus Streptomyces; species Streptomyces sp. NPDC051921. The sequence continues at coordinate 67,836 of NZ_JBFAXU010000023.1, read as the reverse complement.
CGCCGCTCCCGCCGCCGCCGAAGCAGACGAAGAAGACCCTCGAAGAGGTCCGTCAGGAGATCGACGGCCTGTACCGCCAGGCCGCGACCGCCACCGACGCGTACAACCTCGCCGAGGAGAAGACCAAGGAGCAGTCCGAGGAGATCGTGAAGCTGGCCCGGATGATCGTGTCCGGCCGCGAGAAGATCGAGGACCTCAAGGCGCGCGCGGGCGCCGCGGCCCGCGCCCAGTACCGCAACGGCGGGCTGCCGGACGGCGCCCAGTTCGTCCTCACCGACGACCCCCAGCTCTTCCTCGACAACGCGGGGCGCCTCAAGGAGGGCCAGAAGGCCACCAAGGACCTGCTCGGCGAAATGACCGCCACGCAGGCCGAATTGACCACGTACGCCAAGGACGCCTCCATCAACTGGACCAAGCTGGAGGCCAACCGGGTCAAGCAGGCCAGGGCGAAGAAGGAGATCAACGACAAGATCGAGGCGGCGAAGAAGCTGGAGTCCGAGCTCGCCGCCGAGGAGCGGGCACGGCTGCTGCGCCTGGAGGAGCAGGAGCAGTACCGGAACCAGACCGCCTGGATCAGTTCGGGCGTCCTCAAGGGCCTGAGCGACAGGACGACCCCGGCGGGCAAGCGGGCGGTGGAGTTCGCCACGGCGCAGATCGGCAAGCCGTACGTGTGGGGGGCCGAGGGCCCCGGTTCGTACGACTGCTCGGGGCTGACCCAGACCGCGTGGTCCGCCGCCGGCCGGAACATCCCGCGCACCTCGCAGGAGCAGTGGCGCCTGCTGCCGCGCGTGGACATCACGGACATGCGCCCCGGCGACCTGATCGTCTATTACAAGGACGCCAGTCATATCGGGATGTATGTGGGCAACGGGGCCATCGTGCACGCGCCCCGACCCGGGCGGAACGTGACGATCGCGGGCGCGGGCTCGATGGAGATCCTCGGAGTCGTCCGCCCGGGATGACGCCCGGAACGTCCGGAACGTCCGGGAGGGTCGCGGGGGTCGGGGGCGGAACCTCCGCATGGAGGGTCGCGAAGGTCGGGCGCGGAACCTCCGCAAGGAGGGTCGCGAAGGCCGGGGCAGGACGTCCGGGAGGGTCGGCGGGCGGAACGTCCGGGACGCCCGGGGGGCTCCCGCCGGGAGGTCCGGAGTGACCTTTCTCATCGCCCTGGGGGCTCCCCGCGGGCCTCGTGCGGCTCCCGAGCGGCGACTACCTCCCCATCCGTGGCATATGCCATACCGGCCTGCCGGTTCACTGCGTGATCGCCATTCCGCTGCGGCGCGCGGTACCGCTATGGTCGGTCCCCGGCCCTCGGGGGGAGGGAAGGAAACCCAAACCGATGCCCGTACCCGTACCGCGTCAGAGAATCGATTCTCCCGCGGCACCCGGAACGCCCGGCACCGCCCACGACCTCACGCTCCTGGTCGTCGAGGACGACCCGGCCGGCGCCCTCGCCGTACCCGAGCTGCTCGACGCGGCCGGCACCCGGGTCCGTATCCGTACCGCTCGCAACCTCACCGAGGCCGAGCGGCTCCTCACCGACGACGTGCACTGCGTGCTCGTCGACCTCGCCCTGCCCACCCCCCGCGGGGCCGAGGACGACCCGCTCGCACCGCTGCAGCACATCCTGCGGCTCGCACCGCGGCACGCCGTCCTCGCGCTCGCCGCGTCCGCGGACGCCGACCTCGCCGCCGAGGCCGTACGCGTCGGGGCCCAGGACCACCTCTTCCGGGAGGAGCTCGACGGGCGCCTGCTCAGCCGCGCCATCCGCTACGCGGTCGAGCGCAAGCGCAACGACGTCGTGAAGATCAAGCTGGCCGAGTCGCGGATGCGCGCCCAGGAGAACGCGCGCCTCGAGCGCGGACTGCTGCCCACGCCGCTCCTGGAGGGCTCCGAACTGCGGTTCGCCGCCCGCTACCGGCCCGGCCGGTCCCGTGCGCTGCTCGGCGGCGACTTCTACGACACCGTCCGCACGCCCGACGGCACCGTCCACGCCATGATCGGGGACGTCTGCGGGCACGGCCCCGACGAGGCCGCGCTCGGCGTGGAGCTGCGGATCGCCTGGCGCGCGCTGACCTTCGCCGGTCTGTGCGGGGACGAGTTGCTCTCCACCCTGCAGCAGGTGCTGGAGCACGAGCGGGAGAGCGACGAGATCTTCGCCACCCTGTGCACGGTCGACATCGCGCCCGACGGACGACGCGCGGGTCTCTGCCTGGCCGGCCACCCCTCGCCGCTGATCGCCCGGCACGGCCGGGCGGCGCAGCTCCTGCCGTACGAGGACAGCGGTCCGGCCCTCGGCATCCTGCCGCGCGCCCGCTGGCCGCGCCGACAGGTGGAGCTGGGCCCGACCTGGAGCCTGCTCATGTACACCGACGGCCTGATCGAGGGCCGCTCGGCGGGCCCCGACTCGCCGCGGCTGGGCCAGGACGGGATGGTCGAGATGATCAACCGGCAGCTGGCGGAGGGCCTGCGGGGCGAGGAACTGCTCGACGCGGCCGTGACGGAGGTGCGTTCGCTCAACGGCGGGGAGCTGACGGACGACGTGGCGGTGCTGGCCCTGGAACGCGAGAAGGCCCGGGGGTGAGTCCCCGGGCCCGCTTCACTCACGCGAGGTGCCGGCCGGCTCCTGTCGGCCGACCCGGCTCCTACCGGCCGCCGTTGTACGGGCCGTAGGGGCCGTCGCTGCTGGAACCGCCGCCGCCGCGCCGGCCGCCGCCGGTGACCTGCCGGAGGGCGGGGCGCACGTCGACCATGAACACGATGGCGGCGATGAGCCCGGCGATCTGCAGGAACAGCATCGGCAGGAGCAGGTTCAGCAGCAGGTTGATACCGAGCAGGATCAGCCAGAACTTCTTGGTCTGCTTGTCGGCTGCGCGATAGGCGTCCTCGCGCGCCGTGGCGGCGAAGGCGAACGCGGCGACGGCGAAGCCGGTGAAGACCAGGAAGGTCACCAAGGAGAGGATCGAGTCGAAGCCGTTCGCCAACATGCTGAGCACCGCCTAGGTGAGTGGGTGGAGCGCCTCGCGGCCAAGGTACCCGGTACAACGCTCCGGACACCGGGATTGGTGCCCGGACCGGCCGCTTCGCCTACTTCTCGACGCCCTCGCTGCTTCTCGGAGCTCTCGACGCCCTCTCGGCCCTCGCCGCTCCGTCAGCTCTCGACGCTCTCGGCGGCGGACTTCTTGGCCGGGGTCTTGCGGGCGGTGGTCTTGCGGGCCGGGGACTTCTTGGCCTCGGGCTCCTCGACCAGCTCGGCCTGCGCCGCCGGCTCGCTCTCCGACCGCGGCTCGACGACGATCGCGATCTCGGTGATCTCCTCGGCGGCCTCGCCACGCCAGGCCTTCACGGCCTCCTCGCCGTGCGCGGCGAGCTCCTCGTACTTCTCGCGGGCCTTCACCGCGTACTCGGCGGCCACGCCGACCCCGCGCAGGGCCAGGTCCTGGGCCTGCTCGCCGAGCTTCTTCAGATCGGTGTCGAGCCCGCCCACGAACTCGGCGAACTTCGCCTGCGCCTTCTCCTGCACCGCCTTCGGGTCCGTCTTCTTGACGGCCTCGATCCGGCCGGGCGCCTCGGCGGCGATCTGCTCGATCAGGCCGGGGACCTTCTTGGCCTGCTGCACGGCGAGGTCGGCGGTGCCGGCGGCGAAGTAGAGGGGAGTGCGCAGTTCGTCGATGATGGCCATGGTCGTGGTCCTCCCAGAGGTTCTACGTGTCGGTGGGCTGCGGCTGCGGCGCTTGCTGCGTCTGCTGCCCCGTGGCGCTCTCGGCGGCGTTCTCCTTACGGAAGGAGTCGTAGATCTGGAGCAGCACCTGCTTCTGCCGCTCGTTGATCGAGGGATCGGCCAGGATGACGGCGCGCGTCTCCAGCTCGTCCCGCTCCTGCTCGTCGAGAATCCCGGCGCGCACGTACAGCGTCTCGGCGGAGATCCGCAGGGCCTTCGCGACCTGCTGGAGCACCTCGGCGCTGGGCTTGCGCAGCCCCCGCTCGATCTGACTCAGATACGGATTCGACACCCCCGCGGCCTCGGCGAGCTGCCGCAGGGACAACTGCGCTGTGCGCCGCTGCTCGCGGAGGTACTCGCCAAGATTGCCGACGTTGAGTGAAGCCATGCCACGACCATGCCAGCCGGTGCTAACTATTGCAAGCAGGCGCTTGCAATAGTTTTGTCACGCGGGGAGCTCAACCGTCACGTGGGGCGCCAGCGCCCGCAGGAAGTCCGCGGCGTCGAAGAGGGCACCCGCCGACAGCACGCCGGCCGCCGCGCGCGTCCGCCCGGTGAGGATGCGGGCGACGGCCTCGACCGCGAGGGGGGCCGTCACGGCGTAGATGTCCTGGCCCGTCGCCGTCGCGCGGCGCTCCTCGGCGCCGGAGCGGACGAGGACGTCGACGAGGAAGGTCTGCGCCGAGCGCCCGCTCGGGTCGACCGGGGCCGGGGCCGGGGTGTCCGCCGAGGCCAGGTCGCCCGCCGCCTCGACCGCCATGGAGGTCCGCACCTCGGGGATCGCCAGGTGGCTGGGCAGCGTGACGACGTCGGCCATCGTGAACTCGCCGATCATCCTCCGCGTGCCCATCGGCGCGGGGAACGCCCACTCCAGGGTCGGCGGGGCGTCGTCCCGGTACCGGAGCCGGCCGTCCGTGAAGACCGGCCGCCGCCCGCCGCGCCGCTCGCGCGAGACCACGCCGGCGGCGCGCGTCCCGGCCGTCGGGTGCCAGCTGTCCAGCCCGTACGCGACGTGCGCCTCGTCCGCCGCCGTCCAGTCGCGCATCGCGGCGGTGGCCAGCAGGTCGCCGAGGCCGCCGTAGAAGGCCATCGCGGGCAGGACGACCGTCCCGGCGGCCCGGGCCCGCTCGGCGAACCGCTCGAACGTGTCCAGGTTGGCCTCGATCTCAGCCGCCACGTCCACGTACGGGATCCCCGCCCGCAGCGCCGCCTCGACCACGGGCCCGGCCGTCGTCGCGAACGGGCCCGCGCAGTTCACCACGGCCGCCGCGCCCGCGAGCGCCCGGTCGAGCGCCGCCGGGTCGTCGACCGAGGCGGGGCGGACGTCCAGCTCGACGCCGCCCGCCAGCTCCTTCAGCTTCCGCTCGTCGCGGCCCGAGAGCACCGGGACGAAGCCGCGCTCGCGCAGCTCCGCCACCACGAAACGGCCCGTGTGCCCGTAGGCGCCGTACACCACCACTGTCTGTCCTGAGGTCATGACGCCATCCTGCGGCGCCGGCGGCGCCCACCGTGAGTGTCGGGAACGACGTGGCCCGAACAGTTTCGGACGTGGGCTCCCTGGCCCCCGTGCTCCCCGCCCGCCGCCACCCGGGCGGCACGCGCGGGGCGCCTCGTTCCGAACTCGGCATCGCCTCCGCGGTGTTCGCCCGGGCCGACGAGCGCACCGTCCGACGAGCGCACCGTCCGACGGACGTGGGTCAGGCGCCCACGTACTCCGCGAGGTGCTGCCCCGTCAGGGTGGAGCGGTCGGCGACCAGGTCGGCCGGGGTGCCCTCGAAGACGATCCGGCCGCCGTCGTGACCGGCACCGGGACCGAGGTCGATGATCCAGTCGGCGTGCGCCATGACCGCCTGGTGGTGCTCGACCACGATCACCGACTTGCCGGAGTCGACCAGCCGGTCGAGCAGCCCGAGCAGCTGCTCCACGTCGGCGAGGTGCAGACCGGCGGTCGGCTCGTCGAGCACGTACACGCCGCCCTTCTCCCCCATGTGCGTGGCCAGCTTGAGGCGCTGCCGCTCGCCCCCGGAGAGCGTGGTGAGCGGCTGGCCCAGGCTGAGGTAACCGAGTCCGACGTCGGAGAGGCGCTCCAGGACGCGGTGCGCGGCGGGGGTGCGCGCCTCGCCCGCACCGAAGAACCGCTCGGCCTCGCCCACCGACATCGCGAGCACCTCGGCGATGTTCCGGCCGCCGAAGTGGTAGTCGAGCACGGAGGCCTGGAACCGCCTGCCCTCGCACTCCTCGCACATCGTCGCGACGCCGGCCATCATCGCCAGGTCGGTGTAGACGACGCCGGCACCGTTGCACGTCGGGCAGGCGCCCTCCGAGTTGGCGCTGAACAGGGCCGGCTTCACGCCGTTGGCCTTGGCGAAGGCCTTGCGGATCGGGTCGAGCAGGCCGGTGTACGTCGCCGGGTTGCTGCGCCGCGAGCCGCGGATCGCGCCCTGGTCGACCGAGATCACCCCCGCGCCGCCCGGGATCGAGCCGTGCACGAGGGAGCTCTTGCCGGAGCCGGCCACGCCGGTGACGACGGCGAGGACACCGAGCGGGATGTCGACGTCGACGTCGTGCAGGTTGTTCGCCGTCGCGCCGCGGATCGGCAGGGTGCCCGTCGGCTCGCGCACCGCGTCCTTGAGGGAGGCGCGGTCGCCGAAGTGGCGGCCGGTGACCGTGCCGCTCCTGCGCAGCCCGGCGACGGTGCCCTCGAAGCAGACGCTGCCGCCCGCCGAACCGGCGCCCGGGCCGAGGTCGACGACGTGGTCGGCGATCGCGATCGTCTCCGGCTTGTGCTCCACGACGAGGACCGTGTTGCCCTTGTCGCGCAGCCGCAGCAGCAGGTCGTTCATGCGCTGGATGTCGTGGGGGTGCAGACCGGTCGTCGGCTCGTCGAAGACGTATGTGACATCGGTCAGGGACGAGCCGAGGTGACGGATCATCTTGACGCGCTGCGCCTCGCCGCCGGAGAGGGTGCCGGAGGAGCGGTCGAGCGCGAGGTACCCCAGGCCGATCTCGACGAAGGAGTCCAGGGTCTGCTGGAGCGTGGCGAGCAGCGGCGCCACGGACGGGTCCTCGACACCGCGGACCCACTCGGCCAGGTCGCTGATCTGCATCGCGCAGGCGTCGGCGATGCTCACCTTGCCGATCTTCGAGGAGCGGGCGCCCTCGTTGAGCCGGGTGCCGTCGCAGTCGGGACAGACGGCGAAGGTGACCGCGCGCTCGACGAAGGCGCGGACGTGCGGCTGGAGGGAGTCGATGTCCTTCGACAGCATCGACTTCTGCAGCTTCGGGATCAGGCCCTCGTAGGTGAGGTTGATGCCCTCGACCTTGATCTTGGTGGGCTCCCGGTGGAGCAGGTCGTTCAGCTCGCGCTTGGTGTAGCGGCGGATGGGCTTGCCCATGTCGAAGAAGCCGCTGCCGCTGAAGATGCGGCCGTACCAGCCGTCCATCGTGTAGCCGGGGATGGTCAGCGCCCCCTCGGCGAGCGACTTGGAGTCGTCGTACAGCGCGGTCAGGTCGATGTCGGAAACGCTGCCGCGACCCTCGCAGCGCGGGCACATGCCGCCGGTGATGCTGAAGCTGCGCCGCTCCTTCACGGTTCTGCCGCCCTTCTCGTAGGCGACCGCGCCGGCGCCGCTGACGGAGGCGACGTTGAAGGAGAAGGCCTTCGGGCCGCCGATGTGCGGCCTGCCGAGGCGGCTGAAGAGGATGCGCAGCATCGCGTTGGCGTCGGTGGCGGTGCCGACGGTGGAGCGGGGGTCGCCGCCCATGCGCTGCTGGTCGACGGTGATCGCGGTCGTCAGGCCGTCGAGGACGTCGACCTCGGGACGGGCGAGGGAGGGCATGAAGCCCTGCACGAAGGCGCTGTACGTCTCGTTGATCAGCCGCTGCGACTCGGCGGCGATCGTGTCGAACACCAGGGAGCTCTTGCCGGAGCCGGAAACACCCGTGAACACGGTGAGCCGGCGCTTGGGGAGCTCGATGCTGACGTCCTTGAGGTTGTTCTCGCGCGCTCCGTGCACGCGGATCATGTCGTGGCTGTCGGCGGCGTGCGACTTGCTCATGGCTGACATCTCTCCCTGCGATCCCTGCGCTGCTGTCCTGGGAGCCAGGCTAGGCGGGGCCGCGCGGCGGTGCTTCTCGATTCCTGCCCTTCTGTGGACGACCGGATCGCCTGTGGACAACCGGCCGCCCCGTCGCCGGCCGTGCCATGCTTGGACCCGTGACGCCGCCGAGCCTCGACGACCTGGTACGACTGCGCCGCGCACGGGACATGATGGACCGCGACTACGCCGAGCCGCTGGACGTCCCGGCCCTCGCGCGGACCGCGCTGATGTCCGCCGGGCACTTCCAGCGCAGCTTCCGGGCCGCGTACGGGGAGACTCCGTACAGCTATCTGATGACGCGCCGCGTCGAGCGCGCCAAGACGCTGCTGCGGCGGGGCGACCTGAGCGTGACGGAGGTCTGCTTCGCGGTGGGCTGTACGTCGCTGGGCTCGTTCAGCACCCGCTTCACGGAGCTCGTCGGGGAGAGCCCGAGCGCGTACCGGGCCCGCGACCACGAGGCGGGCGAGCCGATCCCGTCGTGCGTGGCGATGTTCCTGACGCGCCCGACACGGGCCCCGAAGAGTCCGGCACCGGAGAGCCCGGCCCCGGAGACCGCGCCGTAGGACGGACCGGAAACGGATCAGGAACGGAGAAGCGGAAAGCTCCCCCGGCTCGTAGCGTCGTCGCCATGAACACCATCAACCTCTCCCAGTGTTTCATCGCCGTCGACGACCACGACAAGGCACTCGCGTTCTACCGTGACGCCCTCGGTCTGGAGATCCGCAACGACGTGTCCTTCGAGGGGATGCGCTGGGTCACCGTCGGCTCGCCCACCCAGCCGGACGTCGAGATCGTCCTCGAACCGCCGCTGGCGGATCCGAACGCCCCCGCCGCCGACCGTCAGGCCGCCGCCGAGCTGCTCGCCAAGGGCATGCTGCGCGGGGTCATCTTCCGCACGGACGACGTGGACGCCACCTTCGAGCGCATCCGCTCCGCGGGCGGGGAGGTCCTCCAGGAGCCCATGGACCAGCCGTACGGCGTGCGCGACTGCGCGTTCCGCGACCCGGCGGGCAACATGCTGCGGTTCAACCAGCCGCGCGCCTGACCCCGAGCGCGCCCGCCCGGGGCCTCAGCCGCCCCGGGTGGCGAGCCACACCACGATCCCGAACGCGAGCGGGAGGGTCACGCCGCCGGCGAGCAGGAAGCGCGCGGGCACGGAAAGCCGCCGCGCGGGCGGGACGAAGGTCAGGGCGACCGGGCCGCCGAGGGCGCCGAGCGCGACCAGCATGCTCCACAGGAGCAGGCCACCGACCGGCCGGCCCCCCGCCGCGCCGAAGAGCACGGAGACGAACACCATCGTCGCCGGCCAGGCCAGCAGCACCAGCACCACCGCCCACACCACCCCGGCCAGGATCGCGATGCCCGTCTGCCCCCGGCGCGGCGTCGGCACCGGGCGGACGGGTCCGTACAGTGCGGCGTAGGAGTCGGCGTTCATGGGCGGGCTCCTCAGGTGCGAAGCGGGGCGACGGCCCCATCCTCGCCACGCGTCCCCGCCCGGCCCTGAGCACGCCCACTCATCTCCTCGCGGCCCCGTACTCATCCACGCACTCCACTCGTCCGCTCGCTGATCGTCCGTAACGGAACCTTTCTCGTTACCCTGGCCGTATGACTGCCATGGCACCCACGCGGACCGAGCCCGATCTCTCCTACCTCCTCGACCACTCCAGTCATGTGCTGCGCACGCAGATGGCGGCGCGGCTCGGCGAGATCGGACTGACCGCGCGGATGCACTGTGTGCTCGTCCACGCGCTGGAGGAGGAGCGGACGCAGGCGCAGCTCGCGGAGATCGGGGACATGGACAAGACCACGATGGTGGTGACCGTGGACGCCCTGGAGAAGGCGGGGCTCGCCGAGCGGCGGCCGTCAAGCGCGGACCGTCGGGCGCGGGTCATCGCGGTGACCGCCGAGGGCGCGAAGGTCGCCGCGCGGAGCCAGAGGATCGTCGACGAGGTGCACGAGGCCGCGCTCGGTTCGCTGCCGGACGAGGAGCGCGCGGTGCTCGTGCGGGCGCTGAACCGGCTGGTCACCGGCCATCTGGAGACGCCCGCCGAGGGGGCGCGCACCGCACGGAGGGCACGCCAGTCGACCACGTGAGAGCGGTGGGAGCGGTGGGCCCCCGAGCCGCACGGGACCAGTAAGACCGAGATAGATGGTCTGCAACAAAACTATCTGCTAGCGTCCTTCCTGTCGCCATCCTTCGACAGGAGAGCCAGTCATGCGTCCTTCCCGTTGGACCGCCCTCGGTGTCCTCGCCACGAGCATGCTGATGACCGTCCTCGACGGCAGCATCGTCACCGTCGCCATGCCCGCCATGCAGGCCGACCTCGGCTTCACCCCCGTCGGCCTCAGCTGGATCGTCAACGCCTACCTCATCGCCTTCGGCGCCCTGCTCCTCCTCTCCGGGCGCCTGGGCGACCTCCTCGGCCGCAAACGCGTGTTCCTCGCCGGGACCGGTCTCTTCACGGCCGCCTCGCTCCTCGCGGGCGCCGCCACCTCCCCTGGCGTCCTCATCGCGGCCCGCTTCCTCCAGGGCGTCGGCAGTGCCATGGCCTCCGCCGTCAGCCTCGGCATCCTCGTCACGCTCTTCACCGAGCCGCGCGAACGCGCCAAGGCCTTCGCCGCGTTCGCCTTCACCGGTGCCGCGGGCGCCTCGATCGGCCAGGTCCTCGGCGGCCTCCTCACCGACGCCCTCACCTGGAACTGGATCTTCTTCATCAACCTCCCCATCGGCGCCGCCGCCCTCCTCGTCGCCCTCCCCGCCCTGCCCGCCGACCGCGGTCTCGGACTGCGCGCCGGCGCCGACGCCCTCGGCGCCCTGCTCGTGACCGGCGGCCTGATGACCGGCATCTACGCCGTCGTCAAGATCGAGAAGTACGGGGCCGGTTCGGCCCACACCCTCGGCCTCGGCGCCCTCGCGCTCGTCCTGCTCGCCGGCTTCCTGGTCCGTCAGGCCACCGCCGCGCAGCCCCTGATGCCCTTGCGGATCCTGCGCTCCCGCGCCGTCGCCGGGGCCAATCTCGTCCAGATGCTCACGGTCGCCGCGCTGTTCTCCTTCCAGATCCTCGTCGCGCTCTACCTCCAGAAGGTCCTCGGCTACGGCGCGGCCGAGACCGGCCTCGCGATGCTGCCCGCCGCCGTCGTCATCGGCGCCGTCTCCCTCGGCCTCTCCGCCCGCCTCATCACCCGTTTCGGCGAGCGGAACGTCCTGCTCACCGGCCTCGCCCTGCTCGTCGGCGTGCTCGGACTGCTCACCCGGACCCCGGTCCACGCCTCCTACGCCGTCGACCTGCTGCCGGTGATGCTGCTCGCCGCCGGCTTCGGGCTCGCGCTGCCCGCCCTGACCGCGCTCGGCATGTCCGGCGCCGGGGAAGAGGACGCGGGCCTCGCTTCCGGCCTGTTCAACACCACCCAGCAGATCGGCATGGCCGTCGGCGTCGCGGTCCTGTCCACCCTCGCCGCGGCCCGCACCGAGGCCCTCACCTCCGCGGGCCGTCCCACCGCCGAGGCGCTGACCGGCGGCTACCACCTCGCCTTCGCCGTCGGCACCGGCCTGCTCGTCGCCGCCTTCGCCGCCGCCTTCCTCGTGCTCCGTACGGGCCGGCCCGCGCGGCGGGCGCTGACAATGGGCGCATGAGAGCCGACCGACTCGTCGCCGCCCTGCTCTTCCTGCAGACCCGCGGCCAGGGCGGCGCCCCCGTCACGGCCGCCGAACTCGCCGCCGAACTGGAGGTTTCGGAGCGCACCGCCCGCCGCGACCTCGAAGCACTGGCCGCCGCCGGAGTGCCCGTCTACTCGACGGCGGGCAAGGGCGGCGGCTGGCGGCTCGTCGGGGGCGCCCGCACCGACCTCAGCGGACTCAACGCCCCTGAGATCCGGGCCCTGTTCCTCCTCGCCGGCACCGACGCCGGCCCCGGCACCCGTACCGCCCTGCGCAAACTCGTCCGGGCCCTGCCCGCGCCGCTGCGGCCCGGCGCCGAGGCCGCCGCGCGGGCCGGGGTCACCGACGCCACCGACTGGACGGGCGCCGAGACCGGCCCCGTCCACCTCGACGCCCTCCGCCGGGCCGTCGTCGACGGCGTCCAGATCCGCATCGGCTACGCCCGCCCCGGCCAGGAGCCCAGGGAGCGGCTCGTCCATCCGCTCGGCATCGCCGCCAAGACCGGCGTCCCCTACCTCGTCGCCGGCACCGACCCCGGGCCCCACCCCGGACCCGGCACCCACGGGCTGCGTACCTTCCGCGTCAGCCGCGTCACCTCCGTCACCGCCACCGGCGAGCCCGTCGTACGCCCCGAGGGCTTCGACCTCGGCACCGCCTGGCGCGCGCTCGCCGCACGGATGGAGGACCGGATGGCGGCCGCGACCGTACGGGGCCGGGTCGCGCCCGGCACCGAAGGACTCCTGGAGGGCCTCTTCGGCGGGCGGATACGGTACGGGGCCCGCGAACCGGACAGCGGCTGGACCCCGGTCGAGGTGACCGGACCCTCCCCCGAGGTCGTCGCCGCCCAGCTCGCCGGCCTCGGCGCCCGCGTGGAACTCCTCGACCCGCCCGAGGCCCGTAGCGCCCTCGCCCGGATCGGTGCCGAACTCAGCGCCCTGTACGGGCCGGCGGCGCCGGCAGCGGCTCCCGGTGCACCAGGTCCAGCCGCGAGACCGCCCGCGTGAGCACCACGTACAGGCGGTGCAGACCCGCGCGGCTCGGCCGCCACGATCGCGGCCGGTTCGGCGACGACGTGGTCGTACTCCAAGCCCTTGGCGAGCGAAGCCGGGACGACGGACACCCGGCCGGGGATGCCGGATCCGCCCGCCACCGGCGAGCCCGCCTCACGATCAGAAGATGTCCATGCTCCACGGCCGCTGCGCGGTCCGCAGCAGCAGGTCGGCCCGGGCCGCCGCGCCCGGCGCGGCCTCCTCGGCCCGGCCGAGCGCCACGAGCCGTACGGCCGACTCGTCGCCGAGCGCCAGCGTCGCCAGGTCCGCCACGTCCAGCACCAGGTCGGGCGCGGCACCGGTCCGAGCCACCACGCCGCCCTTCGGGGAGGCGTCGAGCCGGTAGCGCCCACCCGCGAACCCTGCCGCGTCGCGCACGTCCAGGACGACCGTGCCCTCGGTCGCGTACGTCCGGGGCTCCAGCACCTTCGCCACGTCCAGGATCCGCAGCCACAGCATGTCGGCGTGCGAGACGACCTGCGCCGCGCGCGCGTCCGGCAGCAGCAGCGGCAGCACGTCGTCGGGCGCGCGGTGGCCGGTCCGTACCCGGGTGATCCAGTCGACCGAGCACACGTACCGCCACAGGGCACGCTCCGCGGCCGGCGTGACGGCGACGAAGTCCCGTACGCTCGCCGTGTTCACCGGCTGCTTGTTGTCGTTCCACTTGTCGTCGGAGGTGTAGGCGACATAGCCCTCGGCCTCACCGGACGCGTTGCGATAGAGGGCGTAGAACGGCTCGGTCCAGGGCTCGGAGTGGTACGAGTTTCCCGTGCCGACGTCCCAGCCGCGGGCGGTGCGGTCGGTGACCCCGGCGCGCTGCGCGGCGAACCGACGGTGCAGCACCGGGCCCTCCTCGCGGATCTCGGCACCGTCCGACAGGTCGATCCTGCCCCCGCCGTCCTCCGCCGTGGGACCCGACCAGCGGCGGTCGAACCCGGCCCGCACCACGTCCACCGACCACTCGGTGGCCCAACTGGCCACGCCGAAGCCGAACCGCCCGTAGATCGGATACTCGGCGGCGATCAGCGTCGCGCACGCGTCGCCCCGCTCCTTCGCCAGCGCCAGGTCATCCGCCATCATCCGGCTGAGCAGCCCGCGCCGGCGATGGGTCGGGGAGACGGTGACCCCGCTGACCGCGTTCGCGGCCAGGTCCGCACCGCCGACCGTGCTCAGCCGCTGCCCGAAGGAGAGGAAGGTGGCGACCATCCGGCCCCGGTCGAACGCGCCGTAGGTGCGCGAGAGATCGGTGTGCGGCAGCCGGTCGGCGACCTCCTCGTCGGACACCACCGGCGGCCGGAGGAACCCCACCCTCTTGGCCCGCAGCCAGGCGGGGAACTCGGTCTCGTCGATCGCGCGCACCTCAAGACTCATCCTTCGAGGCTATGCAACCGGACGAGGCCTCCGCACCCGGGTTTCGCCCCATCCGCGCCACCCGCGCCACCCGCCCCATCCGCGCCACCCGCGGCGCCCGCGCCACCCGCGCTGCCCGCGCCACCCGCGCTGCCCGCGGCGCCCGCGGCGCGTCAGGCGAGCAGGTCGTCGACCTGCGCCTCGCCCTCCCGGTAACGGCGGGCGATCTCCGCGCTGCAGTCGTCCGCCGTCCGCTGGAGCTCCTGCCGCCGCCGCGACACCTGCTGCTCGTAGCCCGCGAGACGCCCCATCGCCGTGTGCAGTTCCTCGTCCGTCCGCGCCGTCAGGTCCGAGAGCTCCACCTCCGACAGCATCTCGGCCGCGAGCCGCCGGTACTCCTCGCTGCGCGGCGTCGACAGCGTCACGTGCCGCGCCGAACGCGTCGCCGCCCCCGGTCGCGACGGCGTGTCCGCGAGGATCTCCGACAGGCGGTCCACGACCGGCGCCTCCGGGTCGCTGCGCCGCGCCAGCTCGGCCCGCAGGATGTCGATCCGGCCCTGCAGCATCCGGCGTACGTAGCTCAGATCGGCCTCGTCGCCCTGTGCGTCGCGGCGCAGCGTCCGGAGCTCGGGCAGCCGCAGCGCGGCCAGATCCGGCTGCGGCCGGTCCGGCAGGTCGGGCTCGGCGGTCCGCTGCACGGGCGGCCGCCCGACGGCGCCGCCGACGCGGGTCAGCGGTACGGGACCGGGCGGCGTGTGCCCGGTGCCAGATGCACTCATGTGAATCGTCCCCTCGACCGGTGCGGAACCGCACCGCCTTCCCGCATGGTGCCACTCCCGCCCCGACCGACGCAGGCGGTCTGCACCCGTTCGGCCCTCCACGTGTCAGTCGGTAGGTTGGTCCGTATGCGAGCAGTGGTGCAGAGGGTCGACGGCGCGAGCGTCGTCGTCGCAGGGGAGACCGTCGGCGAGATCGTCGGCGAGGGGCTGTGCGTCCTGGTCGGGGTGACCCACGACGACACCCCCGAAAAGGCGGCGCAATTGGCCAGAAAGCTCTGGTCCGTACGGGTGTTGGAGGGCGAGAAGTCCTGCTCCGACGTGAACGCGCCGCTCCTCGTCATCTCCCAGTTCACCCTGTACGGAGACGCCCGCAAGGGCCGCCGCCCCACCTGGAACGCGGCCGCGCCCGGCCCGGTCGCCGAGCCGCTCGTCGACGAGGTCGTGGACCGGCTGCGGCAGCTGGGCGCGCACGTGGAGACGGGCCGGTTCGGAGCGGACATGCGCGTGTCGCTCACGAACCACGGCCCGTTCACGGTCCTGCTGGAGGTCTGACGGGGACCGGCCGGCCCCGCCCCGCGGTCACGGGAACGCCCCACGGCCGCGAGGACGCCCCGCGGTCACGAGGACGCGCCACCGCCGCGTGGGTGCCTCACGGCTCGACGACGACCTCCTGCGCGGCGGCCGTGTTCCCCGCGATGAGACCGGCGTCGACCGGCACGTTCCGCTTCAGCAGGGCGAGCGCGATCGGACCCAGCTCGTGGTGGCGCGCCGAACTCGTCACGAAACCCAGCTGACGCCCCTCCTCCCCGTCCGCGGCGAGCCGCACCGGGGTGCCGTGCCCCGGCAGGTGCACCTCGCTGCCGTCCAGGTGCAGGAAGACCAGCCGCCGCGGCGGCTTGCCCAGGTTGTGCACGCGGGCCACCGTCTCCTGGCCGCGGTAGCAGCCCTTCTGCAGGTGGACGGCGCTGCCGATCAGACCGATCTCGTGCGGGATGGTCCGGTGGTCGGTCTCGAAGCCGAGCCGCGGCCGGTGCGCCTCGATGCGCAGCGCCTCGTGCGCGAGGACGCCGGCGGCCGGACCGTGCGAGGAGGCGAACGCCTCCAGGTCGCCGCGCGGCAGGAACACGTCGCGCCCGTGCGGGGTCTCCCGCACGGCCACCCCCTCGGGCACCTCGGCGATCGAACCGGCCGGCAGGTACACGACCGCGAAGTCCTCCGTACGGTCGACGACCTCGACCCGGTAGAAGAACTTCATCGACTCCAGGTACGCGATGAGCTCGGCCTGCGTACCCGGCTCCACGTGCGCCCACACCGTCTCGCCGTCGTCGACGAGGTACAGGGCGTGCTCGATGTGCCCGTTCGCGGAGAGGATCAGCGCGTCGGTGGCGCGCCCGGCCGGAAGCTCACTGACGTGCTGGGTGAGCAGCAGGTGCAGCCAGCTCAACCGGTCGTCACCGGAGACGGCGATGACACCGCGGTGCGAGAGGTCGACGAAACCGGTGCCGTCGGCGAGGGTCCGCTGCTCGCGGAACAGATCGCCGTAGTGCGCGGCGACACCTTCGTCACGGCCTTCGGCGGGGACGGCGCCGGGCAGGGACAGCAGAGGGCTCTTCATGAGGAAAAGCCTACGACTCGCCGGCGGCGGCCTTCTGTGAGCAGTCCCGGCAACGCCCGAAGATCGCGAAGTGCTTCATGTCGGTGTCGAAGCCGAAGGTCTCGCGCAGCTTCCCGGTGAACTCGGCCGCCACGTCGACGTCCGCCTCGATGACCTCACCGCAGTCCCGGCACACCAGGTGCAGGTGATGGTGCCGGTCGGCGAGGTGGTAGGTCGGCGCCCCGTGCCCCAGATGGGCATGGCTGACCAGCCCGAGCTCCTCCAGGAGCTCCAGGGTCCGGTAGACGGTCGAGATGTTCACCCCGGAGGCCGTCTTGCGGACCTCGACCAGGATGTCGTCCGGAGTCGCGTGCTCCAGCGCGTCCACGGCCTCCAGGACAAGCTGGCGCTGAGGCGTCAGCCGATAGCCCCGCTGCCTCAGGTCGCTCTTCCAGTCGGTGCTCACCACGCCCCCAGTGTAGGAGGGCGCGGTGGGCTACCCCAGGTCCCGCCGGTGCCGACTTGTGTCTACCGGAAGAAGGCGATGCCGTCGTCGGGCATGTCGGGGAGGTTGCGCGCCATCTCGGCGACCTCCTCCGGGGTGACGACCTTCTTCAGGTGCGCCGACATGTAGGGGCGGAGCGGCACCTCGGGGGTGGCCTTCTCGCCGACCCACATGAGGTCGCTCTTGACGTAGCCGTAGAGGCGCTTGCCACCGCTGTACGGGCCGGAGGCGGCGGTGCGGGCGACGGCGTCCGTGACGATGTCGATCTGCGGCTTCTGGTCGGCGAGCTCGCCGTACCAGACCTCGACGATGCCCTGGTCGCGGACCATGACGATCTCGACCTTGCGGTCCTTGTCGATCCGCCAGTAGCCGCTCTCGCTCTCGAGCGGGCGGACCTTCTCGCCTTCGGCGTCCAGGACCCAGGTGTGGGAGTGGTACTCGAGGAAGTCCCGGCCGTCGTGGCTGAACGTCACGGACTGGCCGAAGTTGCACTTCTCGGCGCCGGGGAAGTCGGAGACGCCCGCGCCCTCCCACGTACCGAGCAGGAACGCGAGGGGGACGAGGTCCGGGTTGAGGTCGGACGGAATCTCGATCATGAGCAGCTCAGGCGATCTGTGTGGAGGGGGTTCAGCGCTGGCCCTGGTACAGCTTCTTCACGGTCAGACCGGCGAAGGCGAGGACCGCGACACAGACGAGCGCCAGCAGGACTTCGAAAAAGACGATCACTTGGTGCTCCTCGTGAGCGGTGAAGGCGGAACGGGCCGGACCCCAGCTTAGTGGGCCGGGGTCCGGCGCTCTCGGTGAGGTGGGTCTCGGTGACGCTGGGTCTCGGTGACGCCAGGTCCCGTACGGGCCGGGTCACGATGCAGGGGGCGTCCCGCCCCGCATTACAGTTCGGCGTATGGCGAAGAAGCTCGTGATCAAGGTGACCGCCGGGGCCGACGCCCCCGAACGCTGCTCCCAGGCCTTCACCGTGGCCGCCGTCGCCGTGGCGAGCGGCGTCGAGGTCTCCCTGTGGCTGACCGGCGAGTCCTCGTGGTTCGCCCTGCCGGGCCGCGCGGCGGAGTTCGAACTCCCGCACGCCGCGCCGCTCCCCGACCTGATCGACTCGATCCTGTCCGCCGGCCGCGTCACGCTCTGCACGCAGTGCGCCGCCCGCCGCGAGATCACCGAGGACGACGTGCTGAAGGGCGTCCGCATCGCGGGCGCCCAGGTCTTCGTCCAGGAGGCGATGGCGGACGGCACGCAGGCGCTCGTCTACTGATCACCGCGGCGCGGTCGACGGCCCCGGGGGTCACTTCCCCGGGGGCTTCTTGCCGTCGAGTTCGTCCCACCACTCGTCGGACTGCTTGTCGCCGCTCGGGTCGTCCCACCAGCGGTCCTCCGGTCCGCGTCGGTTCGCGATCATCGCGGCGACCGGGGGGATGACCATGGCGACCACGCACATGGCGATGGCCGCCGGCACCGAGAACAGGCGCACGACGGCCCAGGCGCCTACGAAGAGCACCAGGCAGACGCCCATCATCCAGAAGTAGACGCGCCGTCGCCGTGCGTACACACCTTCAGCGTACGACCGCGGCCCGCTCCCGGACAGACCGAAGGGCCGTGCCTCGAGTCCTGGTCGGCGTCCAACCCCCCAGGAGGCACGGCCCTTCGGCCGTTCGGTGGCGCGGTGTCACACCGCGATGGCGACCTCGGCCAGGCCGCCCTGCTGGGCCACGACCTGGCGGTCGGCGGTGCCGCCGGGGACCAGGGCGCGGACGGTCCACGTGCCCTCGGCCGCGTAGAAGCGGAACTGGCCGGTGGCGGAGGTCGGGACCTCGGCCGTGAACTCGCCGGTCGAGTCCAGGAGGCGGACGTAACCGGTGACGGGCTGGCCGTCCTTGGTCACGTAGCCCTGGATGGTGGTCTCACCGGGCTTGATGGTCGAGGCGTCGGGGCCGCCGGGCTGCGCTCCACACATGTTCTTGGGTTCCTTACGGTCGAGGGGTCCGGAGGGGTCCGGGGGTTCTGGTTCCGGGGCTTACTTGCCGGAGCCGAGCTCGATCGGCACGCCGACGAGGCTGCCGTACTCGGTCCACGAGCCGTCGTAGTTCTTGACGTTCTCGACGCCGAGCAGCTCGTGCAGGACGAACCAGGTGAGCGCGGAGCGCTCGCCGATGCGGCAGTAGGCGATGGAGTCCTTCGCCAGGTCGACGTTCTCCTCGGCGTAGAGGGCCTTCAGGTCCTCGTCCGACTTGAAGGTGCCGTCGTCGTTGGCGTTCTTCGACCACGGGATGTTGCGGGCGGACGGGACGTGGCCCGGGCGCTGCGACTGCTCCTGCGGGAGGTGCGCCGGGGCGAGCAGCTTGCCGGAGAACTCGTCGGGCGAGCGCACGTCGACGAGGTTCTGGCTGCCGATCGCGGCCACGACGTCGTCGCGGAAGGCGCGGATGGAGGTGTCCTGGGCCTGGGCCTTGTAGTCCGTCGCCGGGCGGTTCGGGACCTCGGAGCCGTCGACCAGGTCGCGGGAGTCGAGCTCCCACTTCTTGCGGCCGCCGTCGAGGAGCTTGACGTCCTGGTGCCCGTAGAGCTTGAAGTACCAGTAGGCGTAGGACGCGAACCAGTTGTTGTTGCCGCCGTAGAGGACGACCGTCGTGTCGTTGGCGATGCCCTTGGCCGAGAGGAGCTTCTCGAAGCCCTCCTGGTCGACGAAGTCGCGGCGGACCGGGTCCTGGAGGTCCTTGGTCCAGTCGATGCGGATCGCGTTCTTGATGTGGTTCTTGTCGTACGCCGAGGTGTCCTCGTCCACCTCGACGATGGCGACCTGCGGGTTGTCGAGGTTGGCCTCGACCCAGTCGGCGTCGACCAGGACGTCGCTGCGAGCCATGCTGTTTCTCCTCCGGGGCAGTGTGCGGCGGTGCGTGCAGGGGGTGGTGCGGGTACGCGTCGGCTCGTGCGGGGATGACGCGTACGGCTGCGCAGGGGTGGCCCCGACATCGCGTCGTAGGGCCTGAGGAATACGGGAGCAGTGCTTCCCGCTCAGACGGGGCGACAGAGCATGGCGGCGATGCGGCACAGGTCTACTGCCCGCCGCTTCGTGAGATCCGCCTGTCGCTTCATGCCCACGATCGTAGGGACGGACAGGCG
Organism: Streptomyces sp. NPDC051921; assembly: GCF_040680975.1. NCBI lineage: Bacteria > Bacillati > Actinomycetota > Actinomycetes > Kitasatosporales > Streptomycetaceae > Streptomyces > Streptomyces sp. NPDC051921. The sequence continues at coordinate 47,951 of NZ_JBFAXU010000023.1, read as the reverse complement.
GCCGTGTCACCGGTGTGTCGTATTTTGAGACGCGATCGTCCGGGATGCGAGATGGCAGAGGGGTGCGAATCGCCCGCGGCGGGCACGGCGCCCGGCTCCTGCCCGTTGTTTCTGCGGACCGGACGTCCGCGTCTCAGCATGTGATCAGAACGGGGTCCGGCGGGTGTTCAGCCCGCCGACAGGGCGACGTCCCGGCCGGTCACCGTGACCGCCAGGCCGTCCGCCCGCGCCTCGACCTTCGTCAGGCGCATGCCCTCCGGCAGACCCTCGATCCGCCGGTCGAAGTCGGTCACCGAGCGCACCTTGTCCTCCAGGAGCGGGATGCCCTCGCCCGGCACCTCGTCGGCCCGCACCCGGATGGTGTGGCCGTCGACGAGGGTCACCGTGGAGAGCACGCTGCGGGTGAGCGTCCGGCCGAGGAAACGCACGCCGCCGGTGACCTTCACCTTCCCGTTGCCGCCGTAGCCGACCTGGGCCTCGCGCCCGGAGGCGGCGGCGAGGTCCGCGTACGAGATGAGGGCGACGCCGTCGGCACTGCCGGCCCGGTCGATCGCGTAGTCCTCGTCCAGGGTGACGTCGTGCAGCGTGGCGGTCAGCTCGCCGATCCGGACCGGGCGGCCGCCCGCCTTCGCCTGGACGCCGGTCAGCCGCACCTCGACCTCGTCGAAGCGCCTGTCGGCGAGCTGCGTGAGGAAGGGGAAGCCCTTGATGTCGATGTCGGTGGACTCCGCCTGCACCGCCCCCAGCCGCACCCCCTCGGCCGCCTGGGACTCGGCGTACCCGGCGGCGATCCGGTCCGCGCCGACGAGCAGCCCGCCGAGCACCACGGCCAGGATCAGCACCATCCGCAGTGCTCGCATGCGTTTCAGCCCCCTGATCACGAGTCCGGCCCCCCGACACGAAGATCGACGTGTCGGAGGGCCGGTCGGTTCCCCGTGTGTGCGTGGCACGCGTTACGCGAGCGCCCTGCCCAGCAGATAGACGGCGGGCACGGCGGCGGTCAGCGGCAGCGCCACGCCCGCCGTCATGTGCACGAACCGCGACGGGTAGTCGTAGCTGGCAGCCCGCAGGCCGACCAGCGCGCACACCCCCGCGCCGAGACCGAGCAGCGCCCCGGAGGCGCCCAGGTCCGTGAAGCCGCCGGCCGCGATGCCGCCGCCCGCGGCGGCGAGCAGGGCGACGACCACGGAGACCGGGCCGGGCAGCGGGACCGCCCGGGCGAGAACGGCGGCGGCGACCGCGACGGCCCCCACCACGACCGCGTCCGGCTCGGCGCCGAGGTGCCCGGCGGCCAGGACGGTGAGGGCCGCCGAGGCGACCGTGGCCATGAGGCCGTACATCCGCTCGTCGGGATCGGCGGGGCTGCGCAGCTGCAGCACGAGCGTGAGCAGCACCCAGACGCCGAGCGTGCCGAGGATCGCGGCGGGAGCGTGCTCCCGGCCGACGGCGAGCAGGGCCCCGTCGGCGACGACGCCTCCGAGGAAGGCGAGGGCGATGCCCTGGCGGGCGGGCCACATGCCGTTGAGCCGGAACCAGCCGGCCGCGGTGACGGCCTGCAGCAGGAGCAGCGGGACGAGCAGCGCGTACGGGCCGACCGCCGCGCCCGCGGCGAGCAGCACGCCGAGCGCCGCCGTCAGTGCGGCCGGCTGCATCCCGGGCTCGATGATCGGCGACCGGCCCTCGGCGCGGGCGCGCTGGGCGTCGGTGATCCGGGTGTTGCCGGAGGTGGTGGGCGCGGACCAGGCGGGACCCGGCTCGGCGGCGGCCGGCTCGGGGGCGGCCGGGGCCGGCTCGTGGGCCGGCTCCTGGGCCGGGGCGTCGTAGGCCTCGTACGCGGGCGTCCCGTGGGCGGGCGCCCCGTGCCCCGGCGTCCCGTAGGCGGGCGGATGGGTCGTCTCGGGCGGCAGCGGGTGGCCGCCGGTGACGTACTGCTGCTGCCCGTAGGTCTCGTGGGCCTGCTGTGGCGGCAGGTAGGCCGTGTCGTAGGACGCGGGTTCCGGCGCGGACGCGGGCTGCTGCGGCTGCGACGGCGTCCTGGGCCGGACCGTGGGCTGGTACTGGGTGTCCCAGGTCTGCCCCTCCCACGTCTGGGTGACGCCGGGGTCGTACGGCTGACCGCCTCGCGGGGCCGCGTGCGCGTCGTCCTGCGGCGGGTACGGGTACTGCTGATCACTGCTCATGGTGTGCGGTTCACCCTCCTGCGAACGGGGGGAGCACCTCGACCGTGCCGCCCTCCGCCAGCCGTACCGTCTCATGCGCGCGGGTCCCGACGGGGTCGCCGTCGACCAGGAACGAACAGCGCTGGAGTACCCGTGCCAGCTCGCCGGGGTGCCGCTCCCGGGCCGCGTCCAGGGCTTCCGCCAGGTTCTCCGCGGCGTACGGCTCCTCGGCGACTCCGGCGGCGGCCTTCGCGGCGGCCCAGTAGCGGATGGTTCCCGCTGCCATGACGGCACTCCCTTCGTTCGTGTGCGCGCCGCCCCCCATGATGGGCTATGGCCGGGCGAGCCAGGTCCCGAGCCGGTGCAGCAGCTCCTCGCCGGCGGCGTTCTCGGCGTGGCCCATGCCGGGCTCCAGCCACAGCTCGGCCGGGGTGCCGGCCGCCTCCGCCGCGGCCGCCAGCATCAGCGGGTGGTCGACCGGGAAGTACGGGTCACGGTCGCCGTGCACCACGAGCAGCGGGGTGGGCGCGATCAGCGGCACCGCCTCGAACGGCGCCAGCGGCACCGGGTCCCACGCCTTGTGGTCGATCCGGGTGGCGAGCCCGTAGCGCCCGACCAGGCGGCCGACCGGCCGGGTCACCACCCAGTGCACGCGTCGCATCGCGGGCGTCCCCCGGTAGTACCAGCGGGCGGGGGCGGAGACGGCGGCCACGGCGTCCGTGCGGGCGTCCGTCCCCTTCTCCAGGGCGGCGTGGCGCAGCACGACCGAACCGCCCATGGAGAAGCCGACCGTCACCACGCGCGCGTGGCCGAGCTCACGCGCCCAGCGGACGGCGGCGGCCAGGTCGAGGACCTCGCGGTCTCCGACGGTCGAGCGGCCGCCGGAGCCGCCGTGGCCGCGGAAGGAGAAGGTGACGACGTTCGCGTGGCGGCGGAGGGCCTGGGCGGCGCGCCGCAGCGCGGGCCGGTCGACCGAGCCGGTGAACCCGTGCGCCACGACCACCGCCGTATCGGTGACACTGGCCGTACAAGGTTCGTGAACCGCCTCGATACGGACATCGTCCACGGTGCGCAGGATGGCGCGGCGTGGGACGGAAGTGAGCGAGGAAACATCCACCATGTGAAATCGCCCCTCTGCCGCAGAAGTCATGTGGGCTATTCTGCTGTCAGAGGATCCGGGCAACGCAGCCCCCGGGTCCTTTTGTGTTTTCCGACCGTTGTTACGGGCGGATGAACAAAAGCTCTCGGGGCGCGAGAGCCACACGTGAGTACGACCCAGCAGTGCCGCAGACGTCCTCGCAGGGACCGAGGAGGAACCGACGTCATGGACGAGCGAACGACGCACGACCGACCGACGACACACGCGACCCCGGCAGGGGGGACGCGATGAGCTCTCTGCTGCTGCTCACCAACGCCCTCCAGCCGTCGACCGAGGTGCTGCCCGCCCTCGGCCTGCTGCTGCACAACGTGCGCGTGGCGCCCGCCGAGGGGCCCGCGCTCGTGGACACCCCGGGTGCCGACGTGATCCTCGTGGACGGCCGGCGCGACCTGCCGCAGGTCCGCTCGCTCTGTCAGCTGCTCCGCTCCACGGGACCCGGCTGTCCGCTGATCCTGGTCGTGACGGAGGGCGGCCTCGCGGCCGTCACCGCCGACTGGGGCATCGACGACGTGCTGCTCGACACCGCGGGTCCCGCCGAGGTCGAGGCGCGGCTGCGGCTCGCGATGGGCCGGCAGCAGATCGTCGCGGACGACTCCCCGATGGAGATCCGCAACGGAGACCTGTCGGTCGACGAGGCCACGTACAGCGCCAAGCTCAAGGGCCGGGTCCTGGACCTGACCTTCAAGGAGTTCGAGCTCCTCAAGTACCTCGCCCAGCACCCCGGCCGGGTCTTCACCCGTGCCCAGCTGCTGCAGGAGGTGTGGGGCTACGACTACTTCGGCGGCACCCGTACGGTCGATGTCCACGTGCGGCGGCTGCGGGCGAAGCTCGGCCCCGAGCACGAGTCGCTCATCGGCACCGTCCGCAACGTCGGCTACCGCTTCGTGACGCCGGAGAAGCCGGACCGCGCGGAGGGGCGGGCGGAGGCGCGGGCGGAGGCGCGCGTCAAGGAGGACACGCGCGAACTCACTCCGGTGGAGGACCGTTAACGTGGCGTATGCCACAGCGCGACCTGCCGGTAGGTAGGTCACCACGCGTAGACTTCCGCGCGTGGCCAAGGTGACGCGGGATGACGTAGCGCGACTGGCGGGTACTTCGACCGCGGTCGTGAGTTACGTGATCAACAACGGACCCCGGCCGGTCGCCCCGGCCACGCGCGAGCGTGTCCTCGCCGCCATCAAGGAGCTGGGCTACCGGCCCGACCGGGTGGCCCAGGCGATGGCGTCCCGGCGGACCGATCTCATAGGCATGGTCGTCCCCGACGCGCGCCAGCCCTTCTTCGCGGAGATGGCGCACGCGGTCGAACAGGCCGCGGCCGAGCGCGGGAAGATGGTGCTCGTCGGCAACTCCGACTACCGCACCGAGCGCGAGATCCACTATCTGCGCGCCTTCCTCGGCATGCGGGTCTCCGGGCTGATCCTGGTCAGCCAGGGCATGAGCGAGCAGGCCGCGAGCGAGATCGAGGCCTGGGACGCGCGGGTGGTGCTGCTGCACGAGCGGCCCGAGGCGATCGACGACGTCGCCGTCGTCACCGACGACATCGGCGGCGCCCAGCTCGCCACCCGGCACCTCCTGGAGCACGGCTACCCGTACGTGGCCTGCATGGGCGGCATCCCGAACACCCCGGCCGTCGGCGACCCGGTCGCCGACCACGAGGAGGGCTGGCGGCGCGCCATGCAGGAGGCGGGTCTCTCGATCGAGGGCCGGCTCTTCCAGGCGCCGTACAACCGCTACGACGCCTACAAGGTGGCCCTGGAGGTGCTGTCCGGCCCGGACCGGCCGCCGGCCATCTTCTGCTCGACGGACGACCAGGCCTTCGGCGTGCTGCGGGCCGCCCGCGAGCTGCGGATCGACGTGCCGACGGAGCTCGCGGTGGCGGGCTTCGACGACGTCAAGGAGGCGGCGCTGACCGACCCGCCGCTCACCACGGTCTACTCGGACCGCCCGGCGATGGCGCGCGCGGCGGTGGACCTGGTCCTCGACGACTCGCTGCGCGTGTCGGGCTCGCGGCGCGAGCGGGTGAAGCAGTTCCCGTCGGCGCTGATCGTGCGCCGCTCCTGCGGCTGCGGCTGAGCCGTACCGGGCGCCCGCAGGGGCGGGGCGACACGCCTCCGCACCCCGGCCGGGCGCCCATCTTTATTTCGGGCATACAGGGTTCTGTCGGGCTTCTCAGCCCGCGCTCAGACCGTTCTCATGAACGGATCCGAGAGTCGTGGTCATGACGGACGACACGCAGCCCCAGCCGCAGCCGTACTACCCGCCGCGGCCGCCGTACGACCCGGCCCAGCCGATCACCACCGAGCCCGGCACCACCATCTGGCCGTCCGGCGGGCACGTGCCGCCGCCCGTGGCACCGGCCGCCCCGGTGGGCGCCGCCCCGGCCGCCCCCACCCCGCACCGCCGGGCCCGGCGCGGCGTCGGGCTCATGGCGGCCGTGGCGATCGCCGCCGCGGCGATCGGCGGCGGGACCGCGACCCTGGTCCAGCAGTGGACGGCCGACGGGAACACGAGCGCGTCGAGCCCGGTGAACGGCACGAACGTGTCGGCGAGCAGCAAGGGCACGGTCGCCGGGGTCGCCCAGGCCGTCTCCCCCTCCATCGTGGAGATCTCCGCGAGCTCGACCGCGGGCGGGTCCACCGGTTCGGGTGTGATCATCACCGGCGACGGCGAGATCGTCACCAACAACCACGTCATCTCCGGCGCCTCCCGGATCACGGTGCAGACCTCCGACGGGAAGACCTACGACGCCCGGGTCGTCGGCACGGACCCCGACAAGGACCTGGCGCTGATCAAGCTGGAGGGCGCCTCCGGCCTCAAGGCGGCGACGCTCGGCGACTCGTCCCGGGTGCGGGTCGGCGACGAGGTCGTCGCCATCGGCTCCCCCGAGGGCCTGACCGGCACCGTGACCAGCGGCATCGTCTCCGCGCTCGACCGCGACGTGACCGTCGCCAAGGACGACGGCGGCCAGGGCCAGGACCAGGGCCGGCAGTACGACCCGCGCCAGGGCTGGCCGTTCGAGTTCGGCGGGCAGCAGTTCAACGGCGACACCGGCTCGTCGAAGACGACGTACAAGGCGATCCAGACCGACGCCTCGCTGAATCCCGGGAATTCCGGCGGCGCGTTGATCAATATGAACGGCGAGATCATCGGAATCAATTCGGCCATGTATTCGCCCAGTTCCTCGAGCGGTTCCTCGGCCGGCAGCGTCGGTCTCGGATTCGCGATCCCGGTGAACACCCTCAAGGCCGACCTCGACGACCTGCGCTCGGGCGGTGCCGGCTGAGCACGTGGGACGCTGACTCCATGACGGGACAGCGATACGAATCCGAAGGCGCCGAACGCATCCTCATCGTCGACGACGAGCCCGCCGTCCGGGAGGCGCTGCGCCGCAGCCTCGCCTTCGAGGGGTACGGGACCGAGGACGCCGTCGACGGGCTCGACGCGCTCGCCAAGATGGACTCGTACCGCCCCGACCTGGTCGTCCTCGACGTCCAGATGCCCCGCATGGACGGCCTGACCGCGGCCCGCCGGATCCGGGCCGCCGGCTCGACCGTGCCGATCCTGATGCTGACCGCCCGCGACACCGTCGGCGACCGGGTGACCGGTCTCGACGCGGGCGCGGACGACTACCTGGTGAAGCCCTTCGAGCTGGACGAGCTCTTCGCCCGGATCCGCGCGCTGCTGCGGCGCAGCTCGTACGCGGCGCCCGCCGCGGCCGCCGCGGCCGGCGGCGGCGACGTGCTGTCCTTCGAGGACCTGCGGATGGACCTCGCCACCCGGGAGGTGACGCGCGGCGGGCGCCCGGTGGAGCTGACCCGGACCGAGTTCACGCTCCTGGAGATGTTCCTGGCCCATCCGCGGCAGGTGCTCACCCGGGAGCAGATCCTGAAGGCCGTGTGGGGCTTCGACTTCGAGCCGAGCTCGAACTCGCTCGACGTGTACGTGATGTACCTGCGGCGCAAGACGGAGGCGGGCGGCGAGCCGCGCCTGGTCCACACCGTGCGCGGGGTCGGCTACGTGCTGCGCGTCGGCGGTGGGGGCGCGGAATGACCGGCCCCCTCGCCTGGTTCCGGTCCCGCCCGCTGCGTTCCCGGCTCGCCCTGCTCACCGCGCTCGCGGTGGCGGTCGCGGTGGCGGCCGTCTCGCTGGCCTGCTGGTTCGTGACGCGGGCGCAGCTGGAGCACGAGCTGGACTCGGCGCTGCGCAACAGCAAGGTGGACAACGGCTATCTGAACCTGGTGCTCGGCGGCTGCCGGGCGGGCCGGCAGGCGCCGCCGCTGCCGCCGTACACGGTGCAGGTGATCCTCACCGACGGCACCGTGTGCACCGCGGGCAAGGCGCCGATCCCGGGGCAGGCCTCGGACGTGGCGGTGGCCCGGGGGCTGCTCACGGACTCGCTGCACACGACGAAGGACGAGGACGGCCGGGAGATGCGCGTCTTCACGTACTCCGACCCGAACCGGCCCGGCATGGGCGTCTCGCTCGCCCGGCCGCTGTCCGAGGTCGACAACTCGATGTCGACGCTCCGCTGGGTGCTGCTGCTGGTCTCGGGCATCGGGGTGGTCGGCGCGGGCGCGGCCGGTCTGTGGGTGGCGCGGACGGGTCTGGCGCCGGTGGACCGGCTGACCGGGGCGGTCGAACACGTGGCGGCGACCGAGGACCTCACGGTCCGGATCCCGGTGGAGGGCGAGGACGAGATCGCCCGGCTCTCGCGTTCCTTCAACGCGATGACCGCGGCGCTCGCGACCTCCCGGGACCGGCAGGCGCAGCTGATCGCGGACGCGGGCCACGAGCTGCGGACGCCGCTGACCTCGCTGCGGACGAACATCGAGCTCCTCGCCCGCAGCGAGGAGACCGGCCGTGCCCTGCCGCCGGACGACCGGCGGGCGCTGATGGCCTCGGTCAAGGCGCAGATGACGGAGCTGGCGGCGCTGATCGGCGATCTCCAGGAGCTGTCGCGGCCGGAGGCGGTGACGCCGGGCCCGCTGGAGGTGGTGCCGCTGCACGGCATCCTGCGCTCCGCGCTCGACCGGGCGCGGCTGCGCGGACCGGAGCTCGACTTCGAGACGGACCTCGCGCCCTGGTACGTACGGGCCGAGCCGGCGGCCCTGGAGCGGGCCCTGGTGAACGTGCTGGACAACGCGGTGAAGTTCTCGCCGCCGCGCGGGACGGTCGAGGTGCGGCTGATGCGCGGGGAGCTGACCGTGCGGGACCACGGGCCCGGCATCCCGCCCGAGGAACTGCCCCACGTCTTCGACCGCTTCTGGCGCTCGCCGTCCGCGCGCAGCCTGCCGGGCTCCGGGCTCGGTCTGTCGATCGTGGCGCGCACGGTCGGGCAGGCGGGCGGCTCGGTGGCGCTCGCGGCGGCGGACGGCGGCGGCACGGTGGCGACGGTGCGGCTGCCGGGGGCGCCGACACCGCCGCCGACCGCGGACGCGGGACGGTCAGTTGTGCCGGATGAGGGACTCGACGAGTCCTGAGCGGGTGTTGGGGAAGTCCATCGGGACGATCCCGAGCCCCTTCCAGCCCGCGCCCTCGCCGTCGAGGAGCGAGTGGACCTGCGGGTTGAGGCGGTCGGCGTTCCAGCGGGGCGGGAGGCCGGCCGCGGTGGAGACGAAGTTGACGTAGAAGGGGCCGGGCCGGCCGGCGGCCTCGCGGAACTGGTCGCGGATCTTGGGCCATTTGCCGAACGGCTCGGCCTGGTAGTCGTCCTGCACGTCGAAGTACGTGCCGTCCGCCCAGCGCAGCCCGGGCAGTCCGGCGTTGTCGGCGAGGAGCACGACCCGGCCGCGGGCCTCGCCGAGGGTGGGCACGCCGGCGCCGATGCGGAAGAGGGGCCGCCAGCCGCGGTTGTCGAGGTAGTCGTCGAAGACGGCCCGGAAGGTGGCGTCGGACTCCGTCGAGTACTCCTGTTTGACCCGCATGAGGACGGTCTCGGTGGGGTGGGCCGCGAGGAAGTTCCAGCAGGCGACGAGGACGTCGCCGAACATCAGGTTCTGGTAGAAGGCCCCGTGGTGGATCGCGAAGGAGCCCCCGGTCACCCGGCACCGCACGTCCAGGAACCGGATTCCGCTGTCCAGTTGCTGGGCGATGGTGGTGTTCTGGCATTCGGTCCAGAGGCCGCCGTAGCGGGCGCCGGAGTCGTGGGTGCCGGGGATCGTGAGCCTCTGGAGCGGGGTGGGGTCGCCGTGGGCAGCCATCCAGTCCTGCGTCCCGAGGGCGGTGGCCGCCCGGGCGGAGGGGGTGCCCACGATGAGGGCGGCACCGGCTGCGGCGGCGCCCGCGAGAAAGCGTCGTCGGTCCATGGGCGGCACTATGGCACCGCTTGACGTGCTCCTGCCATAGCCCGTTACCGATCAGTATGCGGATCCGGCCGCTCCGCCCGCCCCGCCCCCGCCGACTCCACGCGCTCCGCGAGGGCCCGCAGCCCGACGGCGATCTCCCGGGCGTCCGGAGCCGCCTGAGCATCCGTCAGCCACTGCAGCATCACGCCGCTCAGCAGCGCCATGTGCACCGAGCCGAGGCTGCGGACGTCCTCCTCCGTCACCGCGCCCTCCGGGACCTCCCGCAGCTGGGCGGCCGCGCCGCGGCGCCCCTCGCGCTGACCGGCCGCGAGGAGGGCGAGCAGCTCGGGCGAGCTCTGCGCATGAACGAAGGCCTCGACACTGGCGAGCCAGAGCCAGCGCTGCTCCTCGAAGGAGCGGATCTTGCCCGCCCACAGCTCCTCGAAGCCACCGCTCGCCCCGCCGAACTCCTCGCCCCACTCCCCCATCGCCGCGAACAGCGCCTGATTGAGCAGGGCCTCACGGGAGCCGAAGTGGTAACCGATGGCGGCCATGGAGACGCCGGAGGCCGTGGCGATGTCGCGCACGGTGGTGCGCAGATACCCCTTCTCCTCAAGGCAGCGCCTGGCTCCGGCCAGCAGTTTCTCGCGGTTTCCCATGCGGGGATGGTACGCGCGGCGCCGACTTGGGCAAGCGCGCTATACAAGCGTCTTGCGCACTTGATCTATACGTGCGTATATTCCTCTTACCGGGCCGACACGGCATCAGCGAACGACCGAGCAGGGAGTCACGACATGCGCAAGGAACTCACCACCGCCGACGGCCGCACGCTCTCCTACCTGGACTTCACCCCCGAGAGCACCGGCCGCCCGCTGCTCGCCCTCCACGGGCACCTCTCCGAGGGCGCCTCCTACGCCCACCTCGCCGAGGCCCTGGGCCCGGAGTGGCGGGTCATCGCGCTCGACCAGCGCGGCCACGGTGACTCCGACCGCGCCCCCGACTACCGTCGCGAGGGCTACGTCGCCGACGCCCTGGCCCTCCTCGACCACCTGGGCCTGGACCGGGTCGTGCTCGTCGGCCACTCGCTCGGCGCGATCAACGCGTACCACCTGGCCGCCGCCCACCCGGGGCGCGTCGCCGGCCTCGTGTCCACCGACGCGGCCGCCCTCCTCACCGACACCGGCAGCAGCCCGCTCTCCTTCGTCCTCGGCTTCCCCTACACCGCCCCCACCCGCGAGGAACTGACCGCCGCCTGCGGCCCCGTCGGCCCGATGCTCGCCCCCGCCCTGCGCCCGCACGCCGAGGGCTGGCGGCTCCCCTTCCACCCCCAGGACACCGTCGACTCCGAGAGCCTGGTCCACGGCGACCACCGCGCCACCTGGCTCGCGAGCGACTGCCCGGCCCTCCTCATCCGCGGCACGAGCAGCCAGGTCCTCACCGCCGACCACGCCCGGGAGCTGGTCACCGGCCGTCCGCGCACGACCCTGGTCGAGCTCGACACGGACCACTTCGTCCAGCTGAAGGACCCGCGGGGGTTCGAGAAGGCGGTGCGGGACTTCTGCGCGACGCTGTGACCGCGCCCCGCCCTTCCGCCCCGCCCCGTCCCGCCCGGCCCCACGTGTCCCGTCCCCCCGTGCCCCGCCCCGTCCCCGACCAGGTGCGAGAACGCCGGAGGGGCGGCACACCGCCGAAACGGTGTGCCACCCCTCCCCTTCCGTCCGGGCCGCGCGGGCTACTTCGTGTAGTAGCCCGCCACGTCGGCGAGCAGGTCCACGGAACCGGAGTGGTTGTACAGCGTCACCCTGCCGTCCTTCACCGGGACGACGACCAGGTTCGCGACCGTCTGCCCCTTCACCACGTTCAGGTTCGACGTCGCCGGGCGCGGCGTCCCGTACGGGTACACCGCCACGAACGTCGTCGCCGTCGGGTTCGTCGCCGTCACGTTCATGACGACGGCCGACACACCGTCGGCCGGCACCCCGCCCTGGCCCGCGATCCGCACGGACACGACCGCGCCCCCGGCCACCTTGGCCTTCCCCAAAGTGTTGAGCACCCGCGCCGGAGCAAGAGCCTTGAACCGGTCGCCCTGACCGGCGGTGCCGGTGAAGTACCCGGCCACGTCGGCGAGCAGGTCCACGGAACCGGAGTGGTTGTACAGCGTCACCCTGCCGTCCTTGACGGGCACGGTGACCAGGTTCGCGGCCGTCTGGCCCCGCACCACGTTCAGGTTCGACGTGGCCGGGCGCGGCGTCCCGTACGGGTAGGCCGACACGAACGTCGTCGCCGTCGGGTTCGTCGCCGTCACGTTCATCGTCACGGCCGTCACGCCCGCCGCCGGGACCCCGCCACGGCCCGCGACCTGCACGGTCACGGTCGTGCCCCCCGCCACCTTGGCCCGGGGCGCACCGACTCCGCCCAGGGTGTTGAGCACCCGCGCCGGAGCCACCGGCGCGAAGCGGTCGCCGTCACCGCCGAGCGTGTAGTAGCCGGCGACATCGGCGAGCAGGTCGACCGAGCCGGAGTGGTTGTACAGCGTCACCTTGCCGTCCTTGACCGGCACGGTCACCAGGTTCGGCACGCTCTTCCCGGCCGTCACGTTCAGGTTCGACGTGGCCGGGCGCGGCGTCCCGTACGGGTAGGCCGACACGAACGTCGTCGCCGTCGGGTTCGTCGCCGTCACGTTCATCGTGACGGCCGTCACGCCGGTCTCCGGGACCCCGCCACGGCCCGTGATCTGCACGGTCACCGTCTTGCCCGGGCCCACCTGGGCCTTCGGCGCGCCGATCCCGGCGAGGGTGTTGAGCACCCGGGCGGGAGCCACCGGCTCGTACGTGCCGAGCCCGCCTCGCGTCAGGAACACCTCGCCCTGGCGCCGCAGTTCCCCGCCGACGCCGTCCGCCGGCACGGCGGTCAGCTCCCAGCCGTACCGGCCGTCGGCCACGGCCGCGCCGCCCTCGCCCTTGCCGTCCCACACGGCCTTCACCAGGCCGCGGGCCTCACCACCGGTGAGCGTGCGCACGACGGCGCCGGCCCGGTCCCTCACGGTCAGCTTCCAGGAGGCGGCCGGCTTGGACAGCCACCACTTGCCGGTCCAGGAGGCCTCGGCCGCCGCGAGGTCCACCACGCCGCCGTCGCCGGAGGAGTCCAGGACCGACAGGTCCGCGGCGGGGATGCCGGTCGGCACGACGTGGATGCGCTCCTGCGTGTCCGAGTAGTAGACGTGGCCCCCGAAGCGGTCCACGGTCCAGGCACCCGTGTAACGGGACAGGTCCCCGATCACGCGCGTCGGCCCCCCGCCCCGCAGCGGGGTGAGGGACAGCACGCCCCCCTTCACGTGGGTCAGGTATCCGTCGCCGAGCTGGCCCCCGCGGAAGTCGTGCTCGGGCACGGCGATGTCGGTGCCCGTGGTCAGGTCACGGACCGCCGCCTTGTTGTCGTAGGAGCAGGCCCAGTAGAGGTGGGAACCCCACACCTGAAGGTCCGACAGATTGCAGTCGGACACCTTCAGGGACTCCTTGACCGCCCCGGAACGCACGTCGACGACGTCGACCACGCCGGGCGTCAGGGTCTCGTGCCACAGCGTGCCGCCGACGAGCGCCGTCTCCTGGTTCCCGTTGTCCGGGCGCCGCAGCAGGATCTGCTTCGTGTCCAGGTCGGCCACCTGCAACTCGTTGCCCTGGGGGAGGTAGGCGAAGTAGGAGATGTAACGGCCCGAAGCCCGCCTCGACGGGCCGTAGCTCCGGGGCAGCTCGGTGACGGGCGTACCGGGGAGGTTCTGCCCGGCCTCCACCACGTGGGTCTCCCCGTTCGGGCCGCCGAACACCGTCCGCCCGTCGCCCGTCTGGTCCTGCCACGAGCACTCGGCCTTCTCGGGACAGGCGGAGTCGTCGGGGTCGAGCTCCCGCATCGGGCCGACGGCGGGTCCACCGCTGACCGTCAGCTCGCGCTCGCGCACCCGCGACGTGGTCCACGGCAGCGTCTCGTTCGTCTGCAGGACGCCGTTGGCGGCCAGCATCGACCAGTGCCGCGTGGGGGCGAGCGGAATGTCGGCGGCCTTGCTCGCGACCGGCGCCCCGCCGTTCTCCCCCGCTCGTACGGAGTGGACCGTACGCTCGGTGCCACTGCCGGAGCGCGCCGCGATCACGCGGCCGTCGGGGCCGACCCGGGTGTCGCCGGTGATCCGGTCGAGCACCTCCTGCTCCGCACCGCCCGCGAGCGGACGGGCGACGAGGCGGTCGCCTCCGTCGCCGGGGACACGGGCCAGGAGGTGGTCGCCGAGGAGCGCGACCGGCGTCCCCGCGGCCCAGTCGAGTTCGTGGAGCGGCGCGGAGAGATCGCCCGCGAGGTCCCAGACCTGCACCCGCCCCGAGGCCAGGGGGCGGAGGAAGTACCGGCCCGCCATGGCGGCGGTGCCCCCGGTGGCGGCCGTGCCGAAATCCACGGGGTGCAGGGTGAACGCGCGGTCGATCCACACCCGCTGGGCGACGCCGCCGAGCTTGTACGTGACGAAGAGGCCGTACGGGCTGTCGGTGCGCGAGGGGGTCACCTCGGTGGCCCCCTCCGGGAGCGTCACGCTCCGGTCCGTCGACGTGCCGTCCTGCTCCGGCGTCAGCAGGTGCAGCACACGGCGGTTCTCCTTCTCGTACGTCACGACGGACCGGCCCATCATGGCCGCGACCACCTGCCCCCCGGGCGCCGTGACCGTCTTGGTGGTCCGCGTCGCCGGGTCGAAGAGCCGCACGCTCGACACCGTCCAGAACGAGGCGATCACGTCGGTGTCCGTGGCGACCGGATGGGAGAACGGGATCCGGAACTGCCTGCCTTCGGCGAACGAGAACCAGTTGTACCCCTCGAAGAAGGAACCCTGGACGAAGCCGGTCAGCCCCGCGACGGGCAGTTTGCCCGCGTCCGGATCCACCGACAGCTCGACCGGAAGTACCACCTCCGCCGGCGGCTCCGCCGCCACCGCCGTCCCCGCCCCCAGCGGGATCATGGTCACGAGTGCCGCCGCGGTCGCGACGGCGGCCGCCGTGGCGCGGCCACGGCGGCTCTTCAGAACGCTGCGCAAGTAGAGGTCCCTCCCCAGGAACCGGGACCAGGCTCCCCACCCGTCCCGAGAGGCCGACGGTAACAGCGCCCGGACTCCCGGGCCAAGAGTTTTCGAACCGATTCAAGAAATGCCGGAGGGGTGACGCACCGGCCTGCGGTGCGCCACCCCTCCTCGGTCCCCGCTCACCGGCGGAGCGTTCGGCTCACTTCGTGTAGTAACCCGCCGCGTCCACGATCAGGTCCACGTAGCCGGCCCGGTTGTACAGGTCGATGGTGCCCTCGGCCGAGATCGGGACCACGACCTGGTTCGCCACCGTCAGCCTCGGCACCAGGTTCAGGTTCGAGATCGTCGGGCGGGCCGTCAGGAACGGGTGGACCGCGACGTAGGTCGCGGACGTCGCGTTGGTGCCCGCCACGTTCAGGACCAGCGAGCTGGCGCCGGTCTCCGGGACGCCGCCGAAGCCGGCGACGCCCAGCCAGACCGCGCTGTCCGGGGGCAGCTTGCCCTCCGCGCCGTACTCACGGGTGTCCAGGAACCGGATCGGGCTCAGCGGCACGAAGCGGTCCCCCACGCCGGGCGTGTTGGTGAAGTAGCCGGCGACGTCGCCGAGCAGGTCGACCGTGCCGCCGTGGTTGTACAGCGTCACCTTGCCGCTCTTCACCGGCACGGTCACCAGGTTGGCGACCACCTGGCCCTTGACCACGTTCAGGTTGGACGTGGCCGGGCGGGCCGTCCCGTACGGGTAGACCGAGATGTAGCTGGACGCCGTCACGTTGGTCGCCGTCACGTTCATGACGACCGCCGTCACACCGGTGCTCGGCACCCCGCCGCGGCCCGCGATCTGCAGGTTCACGGTCTTGGCCGCGCCCACCTTGGCCTTCGGCGCGCCGACGCCGGCCAGCGTGTTGAGGATGCGGGCCGGGGTCACCGCCTTGAAGCGGTCACCGGCGCCGTCGAGCGTGTAGTAGCCGGTCACGTCGACGAGCAGGTCGACGGTGCCCCACGCGTTGTACAGCGAGACCTTGCCGTCCTTGCCGACCGGGACCGTCACCTGGTTCGGGACGCTGCGGCCGGCGGGCACGTTCAGGTTCGAGGCGGACGAGCGGGGCGTCCCGTACGGGTAGACCGAGAGCCACGTGCCGTTGGTCGGGTTGGTCGCCGTCACGGTGAGGACGACCGCCGAGACGCCCGTCGAGGCCACGCCGCCGCGGCCGGTGACCTGGAGGTCCACCGTGCCGTTCTGGCCGACCTTGCCCTTGGGCGCGCCGACGCCGGCGAGGGTGTTGAGGATGCGGGCCGGCGGGACCGGCTTGAAGGTGGAGATGCCGCCGCGCGTCACGAACACCGCGCCACCGGCGGTCAGCGTCTCACCGGCGCCGTCGGCGGGCGGGGCGCTGAGCTCCCAGGTGTAGCGGCCGTCGGCGACCGGGGCGCCGGTCACGCCGTTGCCGTCCCAGACCGCCTTGATCAGACCACGGGTCTGCTGCCCGCCGTACGTGCGGACGACCGTGCCGGCCTGGTTCTTGACGTTCAGCGTCCAGGAGGCGGCGGGCTTGGACAGCCACCAGCGGGCGGTCCAGGCGTCGCCGCCCTCGACATCGACCTTGTCGGACGAGATGTCCGAGTCGAGGACCGACACGACCGAGGCGGGAACGCCGCTCGGGACGACGTGGATGCGCTGCTGGTCGTCGGTGAAGACGGAGCTGCCGCCGAAGCGGTCGACGCTCCAGCCGCGCTCCGGGCGCGCGTCGGCCGGCCGGCCGAGCTCCCGGGTCTGACCGCCGCCGCGCAGCGGGGTGAGCGAGAGGACGCCGTCCTTCTCGTACGTGACGTAGCCGTCGCCGAGGCGCGCCGCGGCGTGCGCGGGCAGCACCGTGTTGACCTTCGTCACGGTGTTCAGGACGCCGGACTTCTGGTCGCACTTCCAGTAGAGGTCGGCGCCGACGGACTGGACGTCCTTCAGGGCGCAGTCGGCGGCCGCGACCGTACGGGTCGTGGTGCCGGTGCGGACGTCGATCGCGTTGACGGAGCCGACGGCGCCGGTGGCGGTCCACAGGGTGGTGCCGCTCAGCGCGGCCGGGCCGCTGCCGAGGTTCCGGTTGAAGACCGTCTTGTTGGCGTCCAGGTCGTGGACCCGGCGCTCACCGGTCTGGGCGAGGTAGGAGACGTAGCGGCCGGAGGCCTCCACGTCGCTTGCCACGGAGCCCGCCGAGGTGACGGTGCCGGGCAGCTGCGCGCCCTCCGCGAGGACGTACAGGCCGCCGCCGACCTTGCGGACGACGCGTCCGTCGCCGGTGGGCACCACGTCGGAGGCCGCGTCGAGCCCGGTGGCCGTGCCGCGGTCGACCCGGTCGCCCGCGACGAGCGGTCCGGCCGCCTTCGTCTCGATGGAGCGGAGGCGGTACTCGCCCGAGGCGAGCTGGTCCACGGCGTGCAGGACGCCCTGCGCGACCGAGACCCGGGCGGTGGGGGTCGGGACGCCCGGGACGTCGGCGACCTTGGTGGCGGTGAACTCGCCGTCGGCGCCCGCCTCCACCCGGTGGACCGGGCGGGCGGCGTCCTTCTCCTCGGTCACGGCGAGGAGCGGTCCGGCCTTGAGCCAGGGCGAGCCGATCACGTTGTCGAGAACGGTCTTCTGCTCGCCGCCGGCGAACGCGCGGGACGCCAGCGTCCGCGTGCCGGCGAGCCTGCTCAGGATCCGGTCGCCGCTGACGGCGATCGGGTCGTCGCCGAGCTTCCAGTCGGTCTCGCGGGCCGGTCCGGACCAGTCACCCTTGAGGTCCCAGACCTGCAGCTTCCCGGCTGCGGTGACCTGGAGCAGGGTGTCGCCGGAGACGGTCGCGGACCTCGCGTCGGCGGCGAGCGGGCGCAGCTTCGGGGTGTCGCCGGACAGGTCGACCCAACGGACGCCGCCCGAGTCGCCCGCCTCGTACGACAGCAGGAAGCCGTACGCGGTGGTTCCCTGGACGACGAACTCCCCGGCGCCGTCCGGCAGACCGGTGATCTCGCGGTCCACCTGGGTGCCGTTCTCGACGGAGAGCGCGTGCAGTCCGGCTCCGGCCGTCGTCCCCTCGGTGATGACCGTGCGTCCGGCGAGGCCGACGACGACGCGGCCCGCTCCGAGGGTGATCGTCTCCTCGGGGCCTCCGGCGGCGTCCTGGAGGACGACCTTGCCCTGCGCTTCGTACGAGCGGGCGATGATGTCCGTGCCGGTGCCGTAGATCCGGGCGCCGCCGTCCTGGAACGGCGTGGAGGCACCGGTGGCGTAGGAGTACCAGCTGAGGTTCCCCTCCGCGCCCTGCAGGAAGCCGGTCGTTCCCGGCCGCAGGACCCACGCGTCGGGGTCGGCCGTCGTCGAAGCGGCCGGGATCACCAGCTCCGCCGGCAGATCGTCCTCGGCGGCGTACGCGAGGCCCGCGCCCACCGGTGTCAGCGAGATGAGTGCCGCGGTCGCCGCGGCGAGCGAGAGCGCGCTGGTGCGCCGCTTCCCCCACCCTGTCTTCATGTGGTGAACCCCTCCCCAGAAGTCCAAAGTCGAACGAGGGTAACAGGGCTTCGAACTCGTTCAAAACGACAAAAAGGGTGGCACCCGCCGAAGCGGGCACCACCCTTTGACGTCGGATTTCTACTGCACGACCGTGATCCGGTTCGCCGCCGGCACCGGCAGCGGCGCCGAGGCCGAGGAGTTCGCCGCGAGGTAGGCGTTGAACACGTCCAGGTCCGAGGCGCCGACCAGCTTGTTGGTGCCGGTCGCCAGGGCCGGGAAGCCGTCGCCGCCGCCCGCGAGGAACTCGTTCATCGCGACGCGGTAGGTCTTCGCCGGGTCGATCGCCTGGCCGTTCAGCTTGATGCTGCCGTCGACGACGCGGTCCGCGCCCGTCTTCGTCATGTCGAGCGTGTAGGTCAGGCCCTTCGAGACCTGGAGGATCTTGATCGAGTTCAGGTTCGAGCCACTGACCTGCTGCTTCAGCGCGGCGATCAGGTTCGCGCCGGACAGGTCGACCACGTTCATCATGTTGGTGAACGGCTGCACGGTGAACGACTCGCCGTAGGTCACGACGCCGTCGCCCTCGGTCCCGGCCTGCTTGTAGACCAGGTCGGCGCGGATGCCGCCCGGGTTCATCAGGGCCACCTGCGCGCCGCCCTTGTCGGCCGGGGCCAGGCCCTCCAGCTGCGCGTCGGCGATGAGGTCGCCGAGCGGCTTCTCGTACGCCGTGGAGCCGCGGCCGTTGATGTCGGCGGCGATGTAGCCCTGCGGACGGTTGGCGATCGGGGCCGCCAGGTCCTTCCAGTCGGTGATCAGCTTGCTCATGTCCTCGGCCTTGGGCACGTCACGGGTGACGACGTGGTTCGCCGAGGCGACCGCGGTGCGGACGATGTCCTTGGTGCGGCGGTCGTAGGTCAGCGTCGTGTCCGTGTACAGCTTGCCGAACGAGGACGCCGAGGTGACCAGACGCGGCTTGCCGGCCGGGTCCGGGATGCTGCACACGTAGGCCTGGTGGGTGTGGCCGGTGACCAGCGCGTCGACCTGCGGGGAGACGTTCTTCGCGATGTCGACGATCGCGCCGGAGACGCCCTCGCCGTCGCCGTCGCCGTCACCGTCGCAGTTGTAGTTGACGGCCGACGAGGCGGGCATGCCGCCCTCGTGCACCAGGGCGACGATGGACTTGACGCCCTTGCGCTCCAGGATCTTCGTGTACTTGTTGATCGTCTCGACCTCGTCGCCGAACTTCAGGCCCTTGACGCCCTCCGCGGTGACGACGTTCGGGGTGCCCTCCAGGGTCACGCCGATGAAGCCGATCTTGACCCCGTCCTTCTCCCAGATGAAGTACGGGTCGAGGAGCGGCTTGCCGGTCTTCTCCTTCGTCACGTTGGCCGCGAGGTACGGGAAGTCCGCGCCGCCGAAGGGCGCGAAGCCCTTCTCCGCGCCGTAGCAGCCGGCGACCGGGTGACAGCCGCCGTTCTGCATGCGGGCCAGCTCCACGGCGCCCTCGTCGAACTCGTGGTTGCCCACCGAGGTGACGTCGAGGTCCAGCGCGTTGAGCGCGTGGATGGTCGGCTCGTCGTGGAAGAGACCCGTCATGAGCGGCGAGGCGCCGATCATGTCCCCGGCCGCGGCCGTGATGGAGTAACGATTCCCCTCACGGGCCTGGCGCAGGTGCGTGGCCAGGTACTCGACACCGCCGGCGTCGATCTTCTCGGTGCTGCCGTCCGGCTTGATCCGGGTGACCTGGCCGGAGGAGCCGGCCGGCGGCTCCAGGTTGCCGTGGAGGTCGTTGAAGGAGAGCAGCTGGACGTCGACCATCCGCCCCCAGCCCTTGCCGTTGGTGCTGTACGCGGCACCCGCGGCGTCGACGTCGTCCTGCGACGCCCCGGCCGGCATCGCGGCGACGAGCGCCCCGATGGTGGCAAGGCCCGCCCCGGCGACGAGGATCCGCCGCCCCGCCCTGTTCTTCTTCCTGGCTGCCATCGCGCTTGTTTCTCCCCTTCGCCGCATGGCCGGTCTGCCAGCGCAGCCTAGAGTCAACGCGCGTAGCGCAACAGGGGTTGGCTGGTTACGAGCTGGTTGCCTTTGTCTTCCCGCGAGGCGGCGCGCCCCCGCCGTAGGCTCGTACACATGACTTCCGACGCGGCGCCGGCCCTCGAACCCGGACGGCAGATCACCAGCTACGAAGAACTGACCCCCGAGCAGGTCCAGGACGTGCTCGACCTCCTGGAGGCCGCCGACCGCACCGACGGCGTGCACGCCGTGTCCGAGCAGGGGCGGCTGTACCTGCGCCACGGCCGGCGCGAGGGCGTCCGCCACTTCCTGCTGACGGTCGGCTCCCACCTCTACGGCTACGCCCAGCTGGAGGAGACCGACCCGGTGGAGGCGCCGGCGGCCGAGCTGGTCGTGCACCCCTCGCACCGCGGCCGCGGGCACGGCCGGGCGCTCGGCACCGCCCTGCTCGACGCCTCCGGCAAGCGCCTGCGGGTGTGGGCGCACGGAGGGAAGTCGGCGGCCCGGCACCTGGCCCAGGTGCTCGGACTGACCCTGTTCCGGGAACTGCGTCAGCTGCGTCGCTCGTTGACGCCGCTCGACATCCCGGAGCCGACAGCACCCGCGGACGTCTCGATCAGGACTTTCGTGCCCGGTCAGGACGACGCCGCCTGGCTCGCGGTCAACGCGGCCGCGTTCGCCCACCACCCCGAGCAGGGGTCGCTGACCCAGCGGGACCTGGACGACCGGATGGCGGAGCCGTGGTTCGACCCGAAGGGCTTCTTCCTGGCGGAGAAGGACGGGCGGCTGGTCGGCTTCCACTGGACGAAGGTGCACGCCGAGGAGCAGCTGGGCGAGGTGTACGTGGTCGGGGTGCTGCCCGACGCCCAGGGCGGCGGCCTCGGCAAGGTCCTGACCGCGATCGGCCTGCGGCACCTGGCGGCCCAGACGCTGCCGACGGCGATGCTGTACGTGGACGCGGACAACACGGCGGCGGTCCGGGTGTACGAGGGGCTCGGCTTCACGACCCACGAGGTGGACCTGATGTACCGCACGGAGTCCTAAGGCGCCCGGCGGAACCGCAAGGCGCCTGACGGAGGGGGCGGTTGACACCGCCCCCTTCTTTGCACCACCCTTTCACTACTTGATTAGTGAAAGGGTGGTGCAAGGGTACGTGCTCGCCTACCGCATCGACCGGCGCAGCGGGGTCGCCACCTACCTCCAGATCGTCCAGCAGACCAAACAGGCCCTCCGCATGGGCCTGCTGGAACCCGGCGACCGGCTGCCCACGGCCCGCGAGGTCGTCGAGGCCACCGCCATCAACCCCAACACCGTCCTCAAGGCCTACCGCGAACTCGAACGCGAAGGCCTCGTCGAGGCACGCCGCGGCCTCGGCACCTTCGTGCGCGCCACCCTCGGCACCGGCCCCGCCGACTCGCCGCTGCGCGCCGAGCTCGCCGACTGGGCCCGCCGGGCCCGCGCCGAGGGCCTCGAACGGGACGACGTGGCGGCGCTCTTCACATCCGTACTGAACGAACACTTCGAGGGGGACGCATGACACCGGAGTCCGCGCTGAGGGCGGAAGGCCTCGGCACACGCTACGGAGGACGGTCCCGGCCCTGGGCGCTGCGGGACTGCTCCTTCACCCTGCCGGCCGGCCGTGTCTGCGCGCTCGTCGGCCCCAACGGCGCCGGCAAGTCCACCCTGCTCGCCCTCGCGGCGGGCCTGCTCCGCCCCACCGAGGGCACGATCGAGGCGCCGCCGCGGGAGCGCCTCGCGTACGTGGCGCAGGACAAGCCGCTGTACCCGCGGCTGACCGTCGCCGACACCCTGCGCATGGGGCAGGAACTCAACCCGGACCACTGGGACGAGGCCGCCGCCCGGCGGGTGATCGCCGACGAGCTCGCCCCCGGCTCACTCGTCCGCGAGCTCTCCGGCGGCCAGCGCACCCGCATGGCCCTGGCCCTCGCCCTGGGCAAGCGCCCCGAACTGCTGCTGCTCGACGAGCCGATGGCCGACCTCGACCCGCTCGCCCGCCACCAGCTGATGGGCCTGCTGATGGCCGACGCCGCCGAGCACGGCACCACCGTCGTGATGTCCTCGCACATCCTCACCGAGCTGGAGGGCGCCTGCGACCACCTGCTGCTGCTCCAGAACGGACGGATCCGCCTCGACGGCGCCGTCGACGACCTCCTCTCCGGGCACGTCCTGCTCACCGGGCCCGTCGCCGGCGCCGCCCTCGACCCGCACACCGTCGTCGACTCCCGCACGACGGGCCGTCAGCTCACCGCGCTGATACGCCGCGAGGGCCTCGTCGAGGGCCCCTGGGAGGTCGCCGACCCCACCCTGGAGGACCTCCTCCTCGCCCACCTCCGCACTCCCGAAGGAGCCCGGTCATGAGCACCCTCGCGCCGAAGGGCCTCGCCTGGGTGACGGTCCGCCAGTTCCGCCGGGCCCTGTGGACGGCCGCGGCCGTCGTGGCCCTCGCCCTCGCCGGCACCCTCGCGCTGCGCCTCTGGGACGCGCAGACGCCCGACCGGTGGATGGAGGACGGCTACTGGGTCCGCGGCGACGACAACCTCGCCTACGAGGTACTGCGCCTGGCCATGGAGTACGCGGCGGTCTACCTGCTCCTGCTGACGCCGGTCGTCGGCGCGTTCGTCGCGGGACCGCTCGTCGCCCGCGAGTTCGAGACCGGCACCTACCGGCTGAGCCTCACCCAGTCCGTCACCCCGGCGGCCTGGCTGCGTGCCAAGGTCCTCACCGCGGGCGTCGCCACCGTCGTGGTCACGCTCGCCCTCATGGGCGTCTTCCGGATCGGCTGGAGCCGGGTCTCGGGCACGTACCCGGTGGCCTGGGGCGACCGCGGACCGTACGAGTCCGGCGGCGTCGTGCTCCTCGCGTACGTGGTCGCCGCCGTCGGCGTCGGCGCCCTCGTCGGCCTCCTCGTCCGGCGCACCCTGCTCGCCATGGCGGCCACCGGCCTGGTCATGGGCGTGGTGATGACGGTCCTCGGCGCCCTGCGCTGGTCCTTCCTGCCGGTCCTCACGGTCACCGGGCCGGTCGGCCCCACCCTGTCGACCCCGGACGGCTCCCTCGTCATGGAGACCGGCCTGACCACCCGCTCCGGCGGGCGGATGGACGACGCGGTCTGCTGGGACCGGGCGGCGGTCACCGCTCCCGACCAGGCGGCGACGTCCGACGCGGCGTGGAACGACGCGTGGAACAGGGCCTACGACGCCTGTCTCACCGACCACGGCGTCACCGGCCAGTACCTCGACTACCACCCGCAGTCCCACTTCTGGCCCACCCAGCTCATCGAGACCGGCATCCTCCTCGCCCTCGCCGCTCTCGCGCTGTTCGCCGCCTTCCGCGTCCTGCGGGCCCGGCTGCCGTAGCACCCCGCCGGAGCGACCGGGGGCGGGGCCCATGCGGCCCCGCCCCCGATTCCCGCACGTCACGTCCTCGTTACCAATCATTCAGACGCGCTTGCGACGCTCACGCAATGAAGCGCTCCGTGCCCGCGCCCCACCGGGCCCTCCCGCAGGGGAGACTTCCCAAAGGGAGACTCCCCTCCCCCACGGCCCGCTCCGACGCGCCCGACCACCCCTTCGCGCGGAAGAATGGGGTCATGAAGCAGCAGCCCGCCGAGGTCCCGGTCCAGTCGTCCACCGCGACGACCCCCCAGCCCGCCCTGGGGTCCATAGCCGCCCACCGCCCGCACGCCGTCGACGGCGGGGCCGTGAGCGATCTCGAACCCGACCTGGACGCCGATCTCGACGCGTACGAGGACGACGACAGCGCCGGTGAACTCCCGCAGGGCCGCTTCCTCGACCGGGAGCGCAGCTGGCTCGCCTTCAACGAGCGGGTCCTGGAGCTCGCCGAGGACCCGACCACGCCCCTCCTGGAGCGGGCCAACTTCCTCGCGATCTTCGCGTCGAACCTGGACGAGTTCTTCATGGTGCGCGTCGCCGGCCTCAAGCGCCGCATCGCCACCGGCGTCGCCACCCGCTCGGCCTCCGGGCTGCAGCCCCGCGAGGTGCTCGACCTCATCTGGACCCGCTCGCGCGAGCTCATGGCCCGGCACGCCGCCTGCTTCCAGCAGGACGTCGCCCCGGCCCTCGCCGACGAGGGCATCCATCTCATCCGCTGGCCCGAGCTCACCGAGAAGGAGCAGGCCCGCCTCTTCACCCTGTTCCGGCAGCGGATCTTCCCCGTGCTGACCCCGCTGGCCGTGGACCCGGCGCACCCCTTCCCGTACATCTCCGGGCTCTCCCTGAACCTGGCCGTCGTCGTCCGCAACCCGGTCAGCGGACACCGCCACTTCGCCCGCGTCAAGGTGCCGCCGCTGCTGTCCCGCTTCCTGGAGGCCTCCCCCGAGCGCTACGTCCCCCTGGAGGACGTCATCGCCGCGCACCTGGAGGAGCTCTTCCCCGGCATGGAGGTGCTCGCCCACCACATGTTCCGGGTGACCAGGAACGAGGACCTGGAGGTCGAGGAGGACGACGCCGAGAACCTCCTCCAGGCCCTGGAGAAGGAACTCATGCGGCGCCGCTTCGGCCCGCCGGTGCGCCTGGAGGTCGAGGAGTCCATCGACCCGTACGTGCTCGACCTGCTGGTCCGCGAGCTGAAGATCTCCGACTCCGAGGTCTACCCGCTGCCCGGCCCGCTCGACCTCACCGGCCTCTTCGGCATCGCGTCCCTGGACCGGCCCGAGCTGAAGTACCCCAAGTTCGTCGCCGGCACCCACCGCGACCTCGCCGAGGTCGAGTCCGCCTCCGCGCCCGACATCTTCGCCGCCGTGCGCGAGCGGGACGTGCTGCTGCACCACCCGTACGACTCCTTCTCCACCTCCGTCCAGGCCTTCCTGGAGCAGGCGGCGGCCGACCCGGACGTCCTCGCGATCAAGCAGACGCTGTACCGCACCTCCGGCGACTCCCCGATAGTCGACGCCCTCATCGACGCCGCGGAGTCCGGCAAGCAGGTCCTCGTCCTCGTCGAGATCAAGGCCCGCTTCGACGAGCAGGCCAACATCAAGTGGGCACGCAAGCTGGAGGAGGCCGGCTGCCACGTGGTCTACGGCCTCGTCGGCCTGAAGACCCACTGCAAGCTCTCGCTGGTCGTGCGCCAGGAAGGCGAGACGCTGCGCCGCTACTCGCACGTCGGCACCGGCAACTACCACCCCAAGACCGCCCGGCTCTACGAGGACCTCGGCCTGCTCACGGCCGACCCTCAGGTCGGCGCCGACCTCTCCGACCTGTTCAACCGGCTCTCCGGCTACTCCCGCCGCGAGACCTACCGGCGGCTGCTCACCGCCCCCAAGTCGCTCCGCGACGGCCTGGTCTCCCGGATCAACAAGGAGGTCGCCCACCACCGCGCCGGGCGCCCCGCCTACGTCAAGATCAAGGTCAACTCGATGGTCGACGAGGCCGTCATCGACGCCTGCTACCGGGCCTCCCAGGCCGGCGTCCCGGTCGACATCTGGGTCCGCGGCATCTGCGCCGTGCGCCCCGGCGTCGGAGGCCTGTCGGAGAACATCCGAGTCCGCTCGATCCTCGGCCGCTTCCTGGAGCACTCCCGGATCTTCGCCTTCGGCAACGGCGGCGAACCCGAGGTCTGGCTCGGCAGCGCCGACATGATGCACCGCAACCTGGACCGGCGCATCGAGGCCCTGGTCCGGGTCGCCGACCCCGCCCACCGGGCCGCCCTCACCCGGCTCCTGGAAACGGGCATGTCCGACACCACCTCCTCCTGGCACCTCGGCCCGGACGGGAACTGGACGCGGCACGCGACCGACCCCGAGGGCCAGCCGCTGCGGCACGTCCAGGAGATGCTCATCGACGCGCGGAGGCGCCGGCGTGCACAACCCTGACATCACCTCGGAGTTCCCGCCGGGCCTCGCGCCGGACACCCCGCCCGGGGCCCGCTCCGAGGCTCCGCTCCTGGTCCCGTCCGAGCTCTCGGCGGGGCAGGTCCTCGCTCCCTACCTGCACGCCCGTGCCGCGGACTTCCTCCGCGGCCTGCGGCTGCACACCGAGAGCGGCGCCGACACGACCGGCGCGGAGACGGCCGCCCGCACCCTGCGGGCGGCCGCCCGCCGCATCGGCGGTACCCTCCACACCTTCCGGCCGCTCCTCGACGCGGCCTGGGCCGACCAGCTCCGCACCGAGCTGGCCTGGCTCTCCGGCACCCTCGCCCTGGAGCATTCCTGCACCGCCCGGCTCGTCCGCCTGATGGACGCGCTGTCCCGGCTCTCGAGCACCGAGAGCGGCCCCGTGCCCGCCGCCCGAGGCGCGGAGAGCAGCCGCGGCCTGACCGTCGGCGCCGCCCGCGCCGGCGCGCTCCTCGACCGCCAGCTCACCCTCGCCCGCACCCGCGCGCACTCCGCCGCGCTCCAGGCGCTGGGCTCCTCCCGCTTCCACGCGGTCGCCGACTCCGTCGCCCTGCTCGCCTCCGAGGTGCCGCTCGGCCCGGCCGGATCGGCCCGCGCCGTCGAGGTCCTGGACGCCCCGGCCGCCGTCGTCGAGCAGCGGCTCCTCGAAGCGGTGGCCGCCCTCCCGTTGACCCGGGCGGCCCACCCGTACAACGCCGAGGCCCTCGCCCTGGCCGCCGGTGAGGCGCAGGACGCCCCCTGGCACCAGACCCGCGGCCTGCTCCGCCTGCACCGCTACGCCGGGGAAGTCCTCCGCTGCGGCGCCGACCCGGACCCCGTCCTGTACGAGGCGGGCCGCGCCCTGGACCGGCACCGCGACGCCGCCGAGGCCGCGGCCGCCGCCGCCACGGCCGCCCGCACCCCGCGCATCGCCCCGGCCACCGCCTACGCCCTCGGCGTGCTCCACGCCGACCAGCGCCACGAGGTGGAAGCCGCGCGCTTCGCCTTCCAGCGCGCCTGGTCCCGCGCGACGGCCCCGGTCCCGTGACCGCCCCCGTCCCCGTCCTGGCGGCGGGCGCCGTTCTGTGGCGCCCGGCCGCCACGGGCGGGGGCATCGAGATCGCGCTCATCCATCGTCCGAAATATGATGATTGGTCCCATCCCAAGGGCAAGCTGAAGCGCGACGAGACGGTGAAGGAATGCGCGCTGCGGGAGATCCGGGAGGAGACGGGCCAGTCCTGCGAACTGGGCGCCCGCCTCCCTACGGCCCACTACCTGGCGCAGGGCCGGCCGAAAGAGGTCGCCTACTGGGCTGCCCGGGCACTCGGCGGCTCCTTCACCCCCACCCACGAGGTCGACGCCCTCGCCTGGCTGCCCCCGGCCCGGGCCCGCGAGCGCCTCACCCAGCCCCGGGACCGCGAACTCCTGGACGCCCTCCTGGCGGCGACGGCGCGCTAGCCCGCCCGGGTGACCCCGCACGGGAGCGCACCCCGCCTTTCGACACGGTTCACTTCCCGTTCACCCTCCTCCGTCGACCGCTTCACCTGTTCTGCCTAATTTCGGCTGTACACGGTGCACGGCCCCGGTGCCGCAGCCACCACCCCGACACGCGCCGCCGTAGAACGTTCAGGACACCAAGGTCCACGGCAAGGCGGCTTCTGGAAGGAACACCCGAAAGTGAAGCTTTCGCGAAACGGGCTTCGCGCCTCCGCGATCGGTGCCCTCATCGTCTCCGGCGCGCTCGTCCTCTCGGCGTGTGGTTCGGACAACAACGACGAGCCCACCAAGGACGGCGGCAAGACGTCCGCCGCCGCGTCGAACATCAAGTGCGACGGCGCCAAGGGCCAGCTGCTCGCGGCGGGCTCCAGCGCGCAGAAGAACGCGATGGACCTGTGGGTCAAGAACTTCCAGGCCGCGTGCTCCGGCGTCGAGGTGAACTACCAGGCCATCGGCTCCGGTGGTGGCATCACCAAGTTCAACCAGGGCCAGGTCGCCATGGCCGGCTCCGACTCCGCCCTCAAGGACGAAGAGGTCGCCGAGTCGCAGAAGATCTGCAAGGGCGGCAAGGGCATCAACCTGCCGATGGTCGGTGGCCCCATCGCGATCGGTTACAAGCTGGAGGGCGTGGACAACCTGGTCCTGGACGCCCCCACCCTGGCCAAGATCTTCGACACGAAGATCACCAAGTGGAACGACCCGGCGATCGCCAAGCTGAACCCGGGCGCCAAGCTCCCTGACTCCACCATCCAGGCCTTCCACCGCTCGGACGAGTCGGGCACCACCCAGAACCTCGGCAAGTACCTCTCCGCCACGGCCGCCGCCGACTGGAAGTACGACCCGAAGACGAAGTCGTGGCCGGCCCCCGGTGGCCAGGCCGCCAACGGCTCCTCCGGTGTCGCCACCGCGGTCAAGGACGCCGAGGGCTCCATCGGCTACTTCGAGCTCTCCTACGCGACCGCCAACAAGATCTCCACGGTCAGCATCAACACCGGTGCCGCCGCCCCGGTCGCCGCGACCACGGAGAACGCCTCCAAGGCCATCGCCGCCGCCAAGATCAAGGGCACCGGCTCCGACCTGGCGCTGTCCCTCGACTACACGACCAAGGCCGAGGGCGCCTACCCGCTCACCCTGGTCACCTACGAGATCGCCTGCGACAAGGGCAACAAGGCGGACACCCTGCCGACCCTGAAGGCGTTCCTCACCTACACCGCCAGCGAGGAGGGCCAGAAGGTCCTCTCCGACGCCGGCTACGCCCCGCTGCCGGCCGAGATCGCCGCCAAGGTGCGCGAGATCGTCCCGACCCTGTCCTGACCCCCGACCGGGGCCGGTCCGTCACCCGACGGACGGACCGGCCCCGGCATCCGGTGCACCGCCGCCAGGAGCCGTACGCCCGCGTACCGGCTCCGCAGACCGGAGAAACTCAGATGGCTTCGACAACACCCGACATACGAGGGAGCCGGCGCGCCAAGAGCGCGGCCCGCCCCGGGGACCGCATCTTCGCCGGTCTGTCCCGCGGCTCCGGCATCACCCTGCTCGTGATCATGGCCGCGATCGCGGTCTTCCTGACCTACCGCGCCGTCCTCGCGATCTCGAAGGACAGCACGAACTTCTTCACCACCTTCGAGTGGAACCCGGCGGCCAACCCGCCGGTCTTCGGCATCGCCGTCCTCGCCTTCGGCACGATCGTCTCGTCGATCATCGCCATGCTCATCGCCGTGCCGGTCGCCATCGGCATCGCGCTGTTCATCTCGCACTACGCCCCGCGCAAGCTGGCCAAGCCACTCGCGTACGTGGTCGACCTGCTCGCCGCCGTGCCCAGCATCATCTACGGCCTCTGGGGCGCGATCTTCCTCGTCCCGTACCTGGACGGCCTCAACAAGTGGCTCGACCAGTACCTGGGCTGGACGTACATCTTCGACAAGTCCAGCGACGGCGTCGCCCGCAACATGTTCACCGTCGGCATCCTGCTGGCGATCATGATCCTCCCGATCATCACCAACGTGACCCGCGAGGTCTTCCTCCAGGTCCCGCGGATGCACGAGGAGGCCGCGCTCGCCCTCGGCGCCACGCGCTGGGAGGTCATCCGCATGTCGGTGCTGCCCTTCGGCCGCTCCGGCATCATCTCCGCCTCGATGCTCGGCCTCGGCCGCGCCCTCGGCGAGACGATGGCCGTCGCCGTCGTCCTCTCCCCCAGCTTCGTCCTCTCGGGCCACCTGCTCGACCCGGGCGGCGGCACCTTCGCCCAGAACATCGCCGCGAAGTTCAACGAGGCCAACGAGTTCGGCCGGGACGCCCTGATCGCCTCGGGTCTCGTCCTCTTCGTCATCACCCTGCTGGTCAACGGCGCCGCCCGCATGATCATCGCGCGCCGCAAGGAGTACTCGGGGGCGAACGCATGAGCCACGCCATTCAGGACCGCCCGGTGTCCGCGACCCCGCGCCGCTCCCTCTCCCACGCGCACCTCCCGCGCTGGACCCCCGCCGCCATCGCGGTCGGCTCGATCGCCGCGGGCTGCGGCATCGGCCTCGCCGCCGGCTGGCACAGCAAGGTCCAGTGGGGCCTCGTCTCCGCCCTCCTCTTCGTGCTCGCCACCTTCGCGATCACCACCAAGGTCGAGGGCAAGCGCCAGGCCAAGGACCGCGTCGCGACCAGCCTGATCTGGGTCAGCTTCGTCCTCGCCGTGGTCCCGCTGCTCTCCCTCGCCTGGGTCACGATCAGCAAGGGCCTGGAAGTCCTCGACGGCTACTTCCTCAGCCACTCCATGAACGGCGTCCTCGACGCCGAGGCCGGCGGCGGTGTCTACCACGCGCTGCTCGGCACGATCGAGCAGGTCGGCATCGCGACCCTGATCGCCGCGCCGATCGGCCTGCTCACCGCGGTCTACCTGGTCGAGTACGGCAACGGGAAGCTCGCCAAGGCCGTCACCTTCTTCGTGGACGTCATGACGGGCATCCCGTCGATCGTCGCGGGCCTCTTCATCCTCGCCACCTGGAATCTGATGCTCGGCTTCGGGCCCTCCGGATTCGCCGGTGCGATGGCCCTCGCGATCCTGATGATGCCGGTCGTGGTCCGCTCCACCGAAGAGATGCTGAAGCTCGTCCCGAACGAGCTGCGCGAGGCCTCCCTCGCCCTCGGCGTCCCCAAGTGGCGCACGATCCTGAAGGTGGTCCTGCCCACCGCGATCGGCGGCATCACCACGGGCGTCATGCTCGCGGTCGCCCGTATCACCGGTGAGACGGCCCCCGTTCTCCTCCTCGTGTTCGGTACGAAGCTCATCAACCCGAACCCCTTCGAAGGCGCCCAGTCCTCCCTGCCGCTCTACGTGTACGAGCAGTACGCGGTCGGCACCGACGCCGCCGTGGCCCGCGCCTGGGCCGCAGCGCTCGTCCTGATCGCCTTCGTCATGATCCTCAACCTGGTGGCCCGCGGCATCGCCCGCTGGAAGGCCCCGAAGACCGGCCGCTAAGGCACCCGAATTTTCGGCTGCCGCCCAGTGCGGCGAACTTGGAAGTGATTCAGATGGCCAAGCGAATCGACGTCAGCGGCCTCTCCGCCTACTACGGCAACCACAAGGCGATCGACGACATCTCCATGACCGTCGAGCCCCGCTCCGTGACGGCCTTCATCGGCCCGTCCGGCTGCGGCAAGTCCACCTTCCTGCGCACCCTGAACCGCATGCACGAGGTCACCCCCGGTGGCCGCGTCGAGGGCAAGGTGATGCTGGACGACGAGAACCTGTACGGCGCCGGTGTCGACCCGGTCGCGGTCCGCCGCACCGTCGGCATGGTGTTCCAGCGCCCGAACCCGTTCCCCACCATGTCGATCTTCGACAACGTGGCCGCGGGCCTGCGTCTGAACGGCAAGTACCGCAAGTCCGAGCTCAACGACATCGTCGAGCGCTCGCTCAAGGGCGCCAACCTCTGGAACGAGGTCAAGGACCGCCTGAACAAGCCGGGCTCCGGCCTCTCCGGCGGTCAGCAGCAGCGCCTGTGCATCGCCCGCGCCATCGCGGTCGAGCCGGACGTCCTGCTGATGGACGAGCCCTGCTCGGCGCTCGACCCGATCTCCACCCTCGCCATCGAGGACCTGATCGGCGAGCTCAAGGAGCGCTTCACGATCGTCATCGTGACGCACAACATGCAGCAGGCCGCCCGCGTCTCGGACCGCACCGCCTTCTTCAACCTGGCGGCCGTGGGCCAGCCCGGCAAGCTCATCGAGCTGGACGACACCGAGCGCATCTTCTCCAACCCGAGCGTCCAGGCGACCGAGGACTACATCTCCGGCCGTTTCGGATAACCACGTCCTGCGGTGCTGCATGGCGGTGCCACCGCAAGACGAAGAGGGCCCGGCTCCCCCACAGGGGAGCCGGGCCCAACCACGTCCGGAGGGTGTTCCTAGCCGAAGAGCAGCGCCACCACGTAGTAGCTGAGCGCCGCCACGAGGGCCGCGGCCGGCATGGTGATGAACCAGCCGAGGACGATGTTCTTGGCGACGCCCCAGCGCACCGCGTTGACGCGCTTCGTGGCACCGACGCCCATGATCGCCGAGGTGATGACATGGGTCGTGGAGATCGGCGCGTGGAAGAGGAACGCCGAGCCGAACATGATCGACGCGCCGGTGGTCTCCGCCGCGAAGCCCTGCGGCGGGTCCAGCTCGATGATCTTGCGGCCGAGGGTCCGCATGATGCGCCAGCCGCCCGCGTAGGTGCCGAGCGAGAGCATCACGGCACAGGCGATCTTGACCCACACCGGGATGTCGTCGCCCTGCTGCTGCACGTCGGCGATGACCAGGGCCATCACCACGATGCCCATGGTCTTCTGGGCGTCCTGCAGACCGTGGCCGAGCGCCATGCCGGCCGCCGAGACGGTCTGGGCGATACGGAAGCCGCGCTTGGCCTTGTGCGGGTTGGCCTTGCGGAAGAGCCACAGGATCACGCACATGACCAGGTAACCGGCGAGCAGACCCACGACCGGCGAGACGAACATCGGGATGACGACCTTGTCGAGCACGCCCGACCAGATCACCTCCGTGCCACCCGCGAGCGCCGCGCCCACCATGCCGCCGAAGAGGGCGTGCGAGGAGGAGGACGGCAGACCGAAGTACCAGGTGACGAGGTTCCAGAGGATCGCGCCCACCAGCGCGGCGAAGAGGATGCCCATCCCCTTGTCGCCCTGCGGCGTCTCGATCAGGCCCTCGCTGACCGTCTTGGCGACCCCGCTGCCGAGGAAGGCACCGGCCAGGTTCATCACCGCGGCCATCGCGAGCGCGGCCCGGGGGGTCAGCGCCCGGGTCGAGACCGAGGTGGCGATGGCGTTCGCCGAATCGTGGAAGCCGTTCGTATAGGTGAAGCCGAGCGCGACGCCGATGGTCACGACCAGAGCGAAGGTGTCCACGAAGCCTCAGGACTCCTTGACCGCGATGGTCTCCACCGTGTTCGCCACGTGCTCGAAGGCGTCGGCCGCCTCTTCCAGCACATCCACGACCTGCTTGAGCTTCAGCACCTCGATGGCGTCGTACTTGCCGTTGAAGAGGTGGGCCAGCAGCTTGCGGTGGATCTGGTCGGCCTGGTTCTCGAGCCGGTTGACCTCGATCCAGTACTCGGTGAGGTTGGCCATGGTGCGCAGGTTCGGCATCGCCTCGGCGGTGAGCTCCGCGGCCCGGGCCAGCACCTCGATCTGCTGCTCGACGCCCTTCGGCAGTTCCTCGATGTTGTAGAGGACGACCAGGTCGACGGCCTCCTCCATGAAGTCCATGATGTCGTCGAGGGAGGAGGCGAGCGAGTAGATGTCCTCGCGGTCGAACGGCGTGATGAACGAGGAGTTCAGCTGGTGGAAAATGGCGTGGGTCGCGTCGTCGCCGGCGTGCTCCGCTGCCCGCATCCGTTCCGCGATCTCGGCCCGGGCGGAGGCGTCCGCTCCGAGCAGTTCCATCAGGAGCTTCGCGCCCGTGACGATGTTGTCCGCGGACGCGGCGAACATGTCGTAGAAGCTCGTCTCCCTGGGGGTCAGACGAAATCGCACGTGAGGTCCTCGGGGTGCTGGGTTTCGGTCAGGCTGATGCTAGGCGCATCATCCGGCCACGGCTAACCGGCGTCCCTTCAGTGTCGCCCATCAGGCACAGTGATCTGCACGGGCCCCCGCCCGGATCGGCGGGGCTCTGTACCATATACCCACGAGGGGTATAACCACCCTTTCTGGACAACGGGAGGACGCGATGACGACCACCGAGGCTGACCAGCTCACCCCCGAGAACACGGTCGAGCCGGCGGCGGCCGACCACGCCCCCGCCACCGCGCACGACCACGGCGTGCACGGCTACCACAAGCAGAAGGACGAGCACCTCAAGCGCCTGCGCCGCATCGAGGGCCAGATCCGCGGCCTGCAGCGGATGGTCGACGAGGACGTCTACTGCATCGACATCCTGACCCAGGTCTCCGCCTCCACGAAGGCGCTGCAGTCCTTCGCCCTCCAGCTCCTGGAGGAGCACCTGCGGCACTGCGTCGCCGACGCGGCCACCAAGGGCGGCGACGAGATCGAGGCGAAGGTCGAGGAGGCCACGAAGGCCATCGCGCGCATGATGCGCACCTGATCCGTCAGCGCGGTCCGGCGCCGACCCGGAGCACCTCGTCGATGCGGTCGGCGCTCAGCCGCTCCTCACCGGCCGCGGAGGCCGCGATGATCAACTCCCCGCACAGTTCGATCTCGGCCAGGGCGACGCACTCGGGGTCGCCGGGCGCGGTCGCGGAACCGGGCGGCGGAACCATGCGATTCACCTCTTCCTGCCGACGTCGGTCTCCCGGCGTTCGGTCTCCCAGCGTAGGGAGGGGCGAACGGAGCGCACATGACACGTCCGGACCATTTGCCAATGGCTCGCAAGAGGGGATCGGGCCCGGATCCGCAGGCCGCGCTCCTCAGGCCTTGATCTTCCCGGCGTAGATGTCCGCCCGGTCCGGCAGCGCGACGCTGACCCGCGCACCGAAGCCGTACAGCAGAGTGGTCGAGGCGACCGCGACCGTACGCCCCTGGTTGCTGAAGCTGAACTGGTGCCGGACCTTGCGCAGCCGCCCCTCCCGGTCCAGGTAGGCGTCGAAGGGCACGGCGTCGGTGGTGAACCCTTTCGCCGCGGCGGCGAGCGCGCCCCGCACCTGCGGCGAGGCCAGCCGGGCGGCCTCGGCGATGTCCGTGACCCCCCGGTAGTGCCGGACCTTCACCCCCGCGAGGTCGACCTCCTCCACGTACGTCACCGAGCGCACGCCGCGCAGCAGCTCGGCGGCGGCGGCCGGGTCCGTGGCGCCGCCCGTGACCAGGTTGCCGTCGTCGAGGGTGGTGGTGTCGACGCGCACCCACTTGTCGGCGGGGACACCGGCGCCCCGGTTCTTCATGTAGAGCGCGCCCGGGGCGAGCAGTTCGGTGATGGGCCGGTGCTCGCTCTCACCGGCGGCGTCCTTGGGGAGCACGACCTGGAGGCTGCCGGTGCGGCGGCGGAAGTCGTAGGCGCCCTCGCCCCGGATGGTGACGCGGGTGCCGCCGGAGGCCATCTCCATGGAGGTGCTCGTCCTGGACGAGCCGGCGCGGGTCAGCGCCTCGGCCGCGCCGCGCACGGTGCCCGTCGGGTCGCCCCCGGGCTCGGCGTCGTCACCCGGGGCCGCGCAACCGCCGCCCAGGACCGTTCCGATCAGCGCGGCGGCGACGGCCCACGCGCCCCCGCCCGAGCGTCCGCTCCGCACCACCATCGCCTGCCAACCCCCAACGCCGTACCGCTGACTGTCCGGATCCCACCCGACCGGATAACGACGGTCGGGTGGGACCGTCACGCGCAGTACCGTTGACGGTGTGCATCACACGGAGACCACGGAGCGCGGATCGTTCGCGATCGCCCGGTGCAGCTGCGGCTGGACGGGCCCGGCCCGCAGATCACGTGAGCGGGCCCGCACGGACGCGGCGCAACACCGCTCCTCGGTCGGCGTCTAGGCTCCGGTCCGCCGGCCACCCCCAGGGGGCGGCGCGAGCCCGGCACGGCCGGCGGGACCCCGGGTCCTAGGCCGCGAGGTCGCTCTCCCCGGTGCCGAGCCGGGGCTCGGGGATACCGACGGTCCCGGCGACGGCGGCCCGTTCGGCCACGCGCCGCGAACGCACCAGCCGGGCGCCCCGCGGGGAGCGGGCGACGGCGGAGACGACCGGGGTGAGCAGGGCGAGCGCGAGCGGGGCGAGGAGCAGCGCGACCGCGGTGCCGAGCGCGAGACCGCCGACGACGTCCGTCGGGTAGTGGACGCCCATGTAGACCCGGCAGAAGGCCTCCGCGAGGGCGAGGCCGATGGCGACGAGCCCGAAGCGGCGGTGGGCCACGAAGACGCCGACGGCGATGGCCATCGCCATGGTGGCGTGGTCGCTGACGAACGAGAAGTCCGTCTTGCCGGCCACGAGGACCTCGAGTCCCTGATGGTCGTTGAAGGGCCGGGGCCGTTCGACGAAGCCGCGGATGGGGATGTTGACGAGGAGTGCGATGCCGGCCGCGAGCGGCGCCCAGATCAGCCCGGCGAGGCCCGACACCGAGTCGGTGACGGTGTCGCGCCGGCGGACGCTCCACCAGCAGCCGAGCACGACGAGGACGAGTCCGAGGACGATCCCGTACTCGCCGACGAACTCCATGACGCGGTCGAACCACGGCGGGGCGGCCTTCGCCAGCCCGTTGATGTCGTAGAGCAGGCTGACATCGGGGTTCGAACCGTCCGATGCGAGTCCAGCCATCTGCCGCCGCCCCTTGCTGTCGTGTTGGTGGTGTCCAACCCCCGTGGTCAGAGTGGTCGGATCGGGAAACGATCCGGTAGAGGGCGGCGTTCCGCTCTCCACCCAAGATCGCTAGGACGTTATCGAAAGGTGACGGGCCGTCCCCCGCAGGGCCCTCCTCCCACCGCCCCTTTCCGGCCATACGGGGCCGGGCAGGGCTACTGCTGCGGCAGGTGCGTGGGCAGGGCCGCCGCCCCGTCCCGGGTGACACGGGTGGCGCCGAAGTAGTCGGGCGTGTCGATCCGGTCGAAACGGATGACGGCCCCGGTCCTGGGCGCGTCGATCATGTACCCGCCTCCGACGTAGATGCCCACGTGACGGATGGCCCGCGAGTTGGTGAGGTCGTCGGAGAAGAAGACGAGGTCGCCCGGCAGCAGCTCGTTCCGGCCGGGGTGCGGCCCCGCGTTGTACTGGTCGTTGGCGACGCGCGGCAGCTGGATCCCCACCGAGTCGTACGCCGCCTGGGTGAGCCCCGAACAGTCGAACCGCCCGCCCTGGGCGGCCGTGCCCGTGCCGCCCCACAGATACGGCGTGCCGAGCTTCTGCTGCGCGTAGTAGATCGCCCCGGCCGCCTGCCGCGAGGGCTCCACCCGTCCGACCGGCCGGGCGAAGCTCTTCTCCAGCGAGCGGATGATCCGCACGTAGTTCTGCGTCTCGCTGATCCGGGGCACACCACCGGACTTGATGACCCGGTAGGCCCCCGCGTTGTAGGCGGCGAGCATGTTGTTCGTCGGGTCCCCGGGCACGTCCTTCACGTAGCCGGCGAGCTCGCAGTCGTACGAGGCCGCCGAGGGGATGGCGTCCTTGGGGTCCCAGACGTCGCGGTCCCCGTCCCCGTCCCCGTCGATCCCGTGCCCGGCCCACGTGCCGGGGATGAACTGGGCGATCCCCCGCGCGTTCGCGGGCGACACGATGGTCGGGTTCCAGCCACTCTCCTGGTACAGCTGCGCGGCCAGCAGCGCGGGGTTGATCGCCGGACAGAGATTGCCCCACTGCTGCACGAGCCCCTGGTACGCGGCGGGCACCGCGCCCTTCGCGAGCGCGACCGTGCCGTTCTTGCCGTTCCCGGCCCCGCCGATGAGCCCGGCGGCGGCGGAGTACGTCCCGACGACGATCAGGGCGACGAAGCTGAGGCAGACCCCGAACACCCCGCCGGCCACCAGCCACGCCCCGCGCGCCTTACGCACCGTCAACCACCCCTCGGCTCCTGGCAGTACGCCCCGCCGCGCCAGTTTAGGCGCGGCCCCCCTCCACGGCCCCCGTGACGGCACCGGCGCCGCCCCAAAGGTGCCACAACGACAATCATTGCCCGGAGTCACCCTCCGTGATACACAGAGTGACCATACGCTTCCTCGCATACAAACCGGCCGCACCGTCGCAGGTCAAGACGGTCAGATCGGTCAACTGTGCGGGGATCGGGTAAAGAGAGCCGTCAAGCCGTCACACGCGAGCGGTTTCATCAGCGAAGATAGGGTCGACGACCCATGCCATCAGGCAGGGGCGACGAACTACCCAACACGGGCGGTGAGTTACATGTACCTGGCGGCCGAGAAGGGCGACATCACCACCATCATCGGTGGAATCGCCCCGAACTGGGGGCCTTTCGGGAGCCTGGGCGCTGAGGCCAAGGTGATGATCGAGGTCGTGATGGCCGTGGCCATCCTGCTCTGTCTCGGCATCGCCATCTGGGGAGCCGCCAAGCAGCGCATCGGGGCCACCGCCCTCCGGGACACCTTCAGCGCCGAACAGGGCAAGGGCCTGATCGTGGCCGGCCTGACCGGCGTCTTCATCATCGGGTCTCTGGGGACGCTCTTCACCATCGTGTACGGGATGGCCGTCTAACCCGTTTCTCACCACCGAGGTCGCGTTCCCTGATGTCCAGTCACCACGCCGCGCCCGCGCGGACGCCAGCACGGTATTCGTCGTACCCGCGAACGGTCGAAGGGGCGTACCCGGCATGAGTCTCGGCGACGAACACGACGGCCAGACCCGTACCCGCCTCCCCGACCCCGCCCCCGGCTCCGGCCGCCCCCCGGCCCGGAGCTCCCGCTCCCTGATCGCGGTCGTCGGCGTGGTGGTCCTCCTGGTCGCCGCCATCGCCCTCGCCAACCGCGGCGACGGCACGTCCGACTCCCCGTCCACGGGCGCCGGCCCCGACGCCTCCACCCGCTCCACGGCCCCCACGTCCCCGACCGGCGTCCGCCCGGTCCCGGGCAAGAACGGCCAGATCCCGACGGGCTTCGCGAGAGACGAACAGGGGGCGCAGAGCGCGGCGGCGAATTACGCGGTGGCGTTGGGCTCCGTGGACATGTTCCAGCGCGGACCTCGCGAGACCATCGTCCGCGCCATCCACGACCCGGCCGTCGCGGACGGACTCGTCCGCAGCCTGGACGACTCCTACTCGGCGGGCTTCCTGGCCAACGTAGGCCTCAACCCCGACGGCACCGCCCCGGCGGGACTGACGTTCGTGTCCCGCACGATCCCCGTCGGCACCAAGGTGAAGGACAACTCCGGCGACACCGCCACCGTGGAGGTGTGGTGCACCGGCCTCGTGGGCCTGGCAGGCGAGGGCTCGACCAAGCCCGTCACCACGACGTGGTTCACCATCACCGAGCAGCTGAAGTGGGTCGGCGACGACTGGAAGGTCGTCAGCTCCGAGCAGGCCGAGGGCCCCACGCCCGTCAACGGTGACAACCGCGCCTCCATGGCGGACGACATCGCCAAGGCCGTCGAGGGATACGGAGGCTTCACCTATGCCCGCTAGCCGACGTCTCCCGCTGCGCGCTCTGGGCGTCGGCGTGGCAGCCCTGCCCGCCGCACTCGTCCTGCTCGCCTCACGCGCCTACGCGGCCCCGACGCCCCCGCCGCCCGGCCCCACGCCCTCGACCGGCGCGACCCCGTCGCCGAGCGCCAGCAACAACCCGTGCGACCTCATCGTGGGCCAAGCCAGGGAGTACTGCGAGAACGGCCAACCCGGCACCGGTTCCGGCAACCCCGGTCTCAACGATCCCGCCAACGCCCTCGACCCCCTCTCCTCGCTCGCCAACGGCTGTGCCAAGGCAGCCGCCTGGGTCGTCGACACGCTGTCCGGCGCCGTCAAGGAGACCGCGGCCGTCGACTTCACCAACATGCAGTTCCTCGGCCGCTACGCCATCGTCTTCGCCGCCGCCACCTTCCTCACCCTCCTGCTCTGGCTGCTGGCCGTCGCCAAGCGCGCCATCCGCGGCGTCCCCCTCACCACCGCCATCTCCGAGGCCGTCGGCTTCCTCTGGCTGACCGTGCTCGCCTCCGCCTTCACCCCGCTGATCCTCTACACCGTCGTCAACGCCACCGACGCCGTCACCGAGGTCATCGCCTCCGGCACCGGCCAGCAGACCGACGTCTTCTTCGGCAGCTTCAAACAGGCCCTGGAGAAGGGCGACAGCATCGGTGGCGGGCCCATCATGCTGATCATCGTGTCGCTGGTGACCGTGCTCGCCGCCGGCGTGCTCTACCTGGAGCTCGTGCTGCGCGCCGTGCTGCTCTACGTCGGCGCCCTCCTCGGCGTCGTCGTCTACTCCGGCCTCGTCGACAAGAACATGTGGGGCCACGTGCGCCGCTGGGCGGGCATCATGATCGCGGTGATCCTGGTCAAGCCGGTCATCGTCATCGTGCTCGGCCTCGCCGGCGCCCTCTCCTCCGGCACCGGCCCCGACGCCTTCTCCGCCGTCGTCTCCGGCCTCGCGATCATCCTGCTCGCGA
The DNA here is from genome assembly GCF_040680975.1 of Streptomyces sp. NPDC051921. Lineage (NCBI taxonomy): Bacteria > Bacillati > Actinomycetota > Actinomycetes > Kitasatosporales > Streptomycetaceae > Streptomyces > Streptomyces sp. NPDC051921. The sequence goes on along the minus strand of NZ_JBFAXU010000023.1, from coordinate 7,921 downwards.
TCTTCGCCTCCGCGATGATCTACCGCTTCGTGCCCGGCTTCGGCGACGAGATCGTCGCCTCCCGCAACAACCGCCTGCACCGCGCCGGCGAGAACGCCGCGGCCGCCGTCATCTCCTCCCCCGCCTCCCTCGTCTCCCAGGGCATCAAGACCCACAGCACCCGCGACGGGGGCGGCCAGGGCGGCGGGCAGAGCAGCGCGCCCCGCCCCGCGAACCCGCTCTCCGGCGGCGTCGCCGCCCACAGCAGCCGCGGCTCCTCCGGAGGCGGCCCCTCGGCCACGCCCCCGCCCCGCAGCGGCAGCCCCACCGCGGGCACCCCGCACACCAGCCGTAGCAGCAACAACAGCAAGAACACAGGAGGTGCAGGGCGTTGACGACCCAGTCCCAGCCGGTCTCGCCCCGCCGCACGTATCTCATCGGCCGCGCCCGGCCGAACGCGATCGTCGGCAAGAACCGCGAGACCGGCGAGATCGCGCTCATCATCGCCGGCGCCTTCCTCGGCATGATGAGCGGACTGATCGTCCCCGTTCTGTCCCTGCGGATCGTCCTCCTCATGGGCTTCCCGATGATCGCCCTGGCCGCGGTCTACGTGCCGTACAAGCACCGCACCTTCTACAAGTGGTTCGAGATCAACCGCAGTTACAAGCGGATGCTCAAGCGCGGCACCGCCTACCGCTCCGCCGCCGTCGAGTCCGGCACCCGCCTCGACGGCCGCGAGGTCGAGATCGGCCCGCCGCCCGGCATCGGCCGGATCAGCTGGCTCTCCGCCCCCTTCGGCCCCGACGAGATCGCCGTCCTCCTGCACGCCGACCGCCGCACCGTCACCGCCGCCATCGAGATCGAGGGCCCCGGCGTCGGCCTCCGCGACTCCGAGGACCAGGAAGCCCTCGTCGACCGCTTCGGCACCCTCCTCAAGCACGTCGCCAACGGGGACGGCTTCGTCACCCGCCTCCAGATGCTCGCCCGGACCCTGCCCGCCGACCCCGACGCGCACGCCAAGGACGTCGCCCAGCGCGGCGACCACCAGGCCCCGGCCTGGCTCCAGGAGTCGTACGACCAGCTCCAGTCGATGGTCTCCACCTCCAGCGAGCAGCACCGCGCCTACCTCGTGGCCTGCATGCACTACACCCGCGAGCTCGCCGCCGAGGCCAACGCCATGGCCCGTGCCGCCCGCCACGCCTCCGGCGCCCGCAAGCTGGACCGCGACGCCGGCCTCGCCGTCGTCATGGCCCGCGAACTCACCGACATCTGCGCCCGCCTCGCCGAGGCCGACATCCGGGTCCGCCAGCCCCTCGGCCAGTCCCGGCTCGCCTCGCTCGTGCACTCCATGTACGACCCGGACCACCCCATCGACCACATCCAGGCCATGACGAAACGAAACGCTTGGCCCGCCGAACTCGACGCCATGGAGCCCACCTACCTCCAGGCGAAGACCCGCGAGTCCGCCACCCGCGCCCCCTGGTGCCACGCCACCGCCTGGGTCAAGGAGTGGCCGATGACGCCCGTCGGCGTCAACTTCCTCGCCCCGCTCCTCGTCCACACCCCCGACGTGATCCGCACGGTCGCCGTCACCATGGACCTGGAACCCACCGAGGTCGCCATCGAGCGCATGCTCACCGAGAAGACCAACGACGAGGCCGAGGCCTCCCGACAGGCCAAGATGAACCGCACCGTCGACCCGCGTGACATCGCCGCCCACGGCCGGCTCGACCAGCGGGGTGAAGATCTCGCCAGCGGCGCGGCGGGCGTCAACCTCGTCGGGTACATCACCGTATCGGCGCGCTCGCCCGAGGCCCTGGCCCGGGACAAGCGCACGATCAGGGCCTCCGCCGGCAAGTCGTACCTGAAGCTGGAGTGGTGCGACCGCGAGCACCACCGGGCCTTTGTGAACACCTTGCCGTTCGCGACCGGCATCCGCCGCTAGGGCCGAAGGGGCACAGACCGATGCGAGATCCGCTGTCCGTCCTCACCGAAGCCTTCACCTCCTTCCTCTTCGGGAAGGTGGAGACGACCCGCCTGCCCGTCCGCACCTCCACCGGGCAGGCCCAGGCCGTCTACCTGCCGACCGCCGCACCCGGCCTCGGCGACTCCGGCGTGATCATCGGCCGCGAGGTCTACAGCGGCAAGGGGTACATCTACGACCCCTTCCAGCTGTACGGGCAGCAGCTCCCGGCCCCCCACTGGCTCGTCCTGGGCGAGTCCGGCAACGGCAAGTCGGCCCTCGAGAAGACCTACGTGCTGCGCCAGCTGCGCTTCCGCGACCGCCAGGTGGTCGTCCTCGACGCGCAGGGCGAGGACGGCGTCGGCGAATGGAACCTCATCGCCCAGGAGCTGGGGATAACTCCCATCCGCCTGGACCCGATGGTCGCCAACGACGCCGGCATCCGCCTCAACCCCCTCGACCCGTCCATCACCACCACGGGCCAGCTCGCCCTCCTGCGCACCATCATCGAGGTGGCGATGGGCCACGGCCTCGACGAGCGCTCCGGCTTCGCGCTCAAGGTCGCCCACGCCTACGTCAACGAGCACATCACCGACCGCCAGCCGATCCTCACGGACATCGTCGAGCAGCTCCGCCACCCCGAGGCGGAGTCCGCCGAGGCCATGAACGTCGACATAGACGACGTACGGGCCTGGGGCCTCGACGTCGCCCTCGTCCTGGACCGCCTGGTCGACGGCGACCTCCGCGGCATGTTCGACGGCCCCACCACGGTCGGCATCGACCTGGACGCCCCGCTCATCGTCTTCGACCTGTCCCACATCGACCGCAACTCCATCGCCATGCCGATCCTCATGGCGATCGTCGGCGTGTGGCTGGAGCACACCTGGATCCGCCCCGACCGGAAGAAGCGCATCTTCCTGGTCGAGGAGGCCTGGCACATCATCAACAGCCCCTTCGTGGCGCAGCTGTTCCAGCGCCTGCTGAAGTTCGGCCGCCGTCTCGGCCTCTCCTTCGTCGCGGTCGTCCACCACCTCTCCGACGTCGTGGACGGCGCGGCGGCCAAGGAAGCCGCGGCCATCCTCAAGATGGCCTCCACCCGCACCATCTACGCCCAGAAGGCGGACGAGGCCCGCAACACCGGCCGCGTCCTCGGCCTGCCCCGCTGGGCGGTCGAGATCATCCCGACCCTGACCCCCGGCATCGCCGTCTGGGACGTCAACGGCAACGTCCAGGTCGTCAAACACCTCATCACCGAGAAGGAACGCCCGCTCGTCTACACCGACCGCGCCATGACCGAGTCCTCGGACCCCTCCGTGGACCCGGAGCTGGAGTGGGAGACGGAGCAGCGCGCGATCCTCATCGAGCAGCAGATGAACGGCTCCTCGCAGTCGACGGTGGCCTGACCATGAACCAGCCGGTACGGAGAGAGGGCGGCGTCCCCGACGGCCTCGTCGTCGGCCTGCTCGCCCTCCTCCTGGGCCTCACGGTCCTGGTCTGGACGGCGACCGGCCTCTCGTCCCTGCTGGCCCACGGCGCGTGGCCCGAGGGCGTCACGTTCACCCGCACCCCGCTCGCCCTCCGCTCCCTGGTCACCGCCCCCACCGACCTCCCCACCGCCTGGCCGGCCACCCCGCCGGCCCAGCTGTCGGGCTACGGCCTGTTCTGGGGCCTGGCCATCGGCGAGGCGATGGTCCTCGCGGTCCTGACGGTCTTCACGATGGGCACACTGGCCCGCTGGCGCACGGTCCGCGCCCACCGGAAGTCGGGCGCGTACGCCCACGCGACCCCGGAAGCCGCACACGACGACGGCGGGAAGGGCTCCGGAGCCGGAGCGAGGACGGGAACGGCGGTGGGGACGGTGGTCGGGACGGTGGTGGGAGCGTCCGGACACCACGGGGACCACGGGGACCGCGGGGACCACCACGAACGAACCGAAGCGGAGCTCGCGGTCCGGACACCCCCTCCCCCTCGGAGACCTCCGACCCCCGAGACCCACGGGGTCGAGACGCCACGCGACGCCCCGCGCACCCCCGAGGACCCGGACCCCGCCCCCATAGGGGCCACGGTCGCGCCCCGGGTCGTCTACGCCCCGGCCGCCGGCCGTCGCGGCGTGGCCGCGCAGGCCATCCGGGACGCCGAGGCCGCCGTACTCGTCGTGACCTCCGCCCCGACCCTCTGGTCCGAGACCAAGGACGCCCGCGCCAAGATCGGCCCCGTCCTCGTCTACGACCCCGGTCACCTCTGCGACACCCCCGCCCGGCTCCACTGGAGCCCGTCCGAGCGTTGCGAGGACGCGGACGTGGCGCGCGAACGCGCGGTGGCGCTGCTCGCGCCCGTACGCCCGCAGTCCCGTCTGGACGCGGCCGTGGCCGACACCGCCGAAACGCTCATGCACTGCTGGCTGCACGCCGCCGCGATAGACGGGCGCCCGTTCAAGCAGGTGCACCGCTGGGCCCAGGGCGCCGACGCCCACGACCCCGTACGGATCCTCCGGACCCACCCCAAGGCCGCCGCCGGCCACGCCGGACTCCTGGAGTCCGCCCTCACCGCGCACCCCGAACGCCGCCGCGCCGCACAGGCACTGACGGCCCGTGCCCTGTCGTCCCTCTCCTCGATCCACATCAGGGACGCCTGCACCGCGAATCGAACGGATTCGCTCACGCTCGCATCTTTCGTCGCCGAGCAGGGCACCCTGTACGTGGTGGGTGAACCGATCGAGGACCCGCGCACCCACCCGGGCGCGATGCCCCTCCTCACCGCGCTCGCCGCGAGCGTGGTCGAGCACGGCCGCCGCATGGCCGCACGGTCATCCGACGGTCGGCTCGACCCACCACTGAGCCTCGTCCTCGACGACATCGCGGCCGTCGCGCCGATCCCCCGGCTCCCCGAACTCGTCGCCACGGGCGCGGACCAGGGCCTGCCGACCCTCGCCCTGATGCGCTCCCAGGAGCAGGCACGCTCCCGCTGGCCGGAACCCCTGCCGCAGGCATAGGGCCACGCCCGCCGCAGGCACAGGGCCACGCCCGCCGCCGGGACGACGCCAGGCCCCCGCGAGGGCACGCGGCAGCCGCCCCGCCAGGGCCCCCGCCCGACAGGCCCTAGTCCCGCGCCACCGGACGCGGAAACTCGTACTCGACCTCGACCGCCGAAGTGTCCCCCGGCATCGCGACGGTGTCCCCCGTCGCGACGAAGCCGAAGCGCTGGTAGAAGGCCGCGGCCCGCGCGTTGTCCTCGTGGACGTAGAGCCGCACCCGCTGGATCTCCGGTTCCGGCAGCGTCCAGGACCACTCCACCGCCGCCCGGAACAGCGCGTCGATCACACCGGCGCCGCGCGCCTCGGGCCGCACGAACACACCCACGACGTGCGTCTGGTCGACCTTCGCCGGCTCACCGAACCGCACCTCGTCCGAGGGCCGCTCCACGAGCACCGACACCGTGCCGACCCAGCGCCCGTCCGGCGTCTCGGCGACGAACTGCCGCACCCGCCCGTCACCGCTCTCGGACGCGCCCTCGGTCCGCCCCTGCCAGAAGGAGTCCGGCTGCGCGGACGCCCCCTCGTGCGTCTCCAGGAAGGCTATGGGTGCGACGGGGTCCTGCAGGGCGGCGAGCCGGATCTCCCGGGCCCGCTCCCACTCGTCGGCGCGGATGGTGCGTACAGAAAAGTCCATGCCAGGGATCCTCGCCGCCCGCGCGCGCCCCTGACAAGGCATTTCGTCTCCCGACCCGCGCGAGGGCGGCCCGCTGTCGTACCCCGGTACCACGCGCCGGGCCCACCGTCCTCCCCCGGTCCGACGTCCCGCGGCCCCGCGCTCCCTAGCGTGGGAGAGACGCAGGAGGCCGGACGGACGAGGATGTGCGGGTGACGACGAAGGCGAAGCCGGGACCGCCGGCCGGCGCGAGGCCACGGACACCCGCACGAGACACGACGGTCACACCAGCCACGACAGCCAACACGGCAACGACCGCCACCGCAGCCACGAGCCACCACGTGCAGCACGTCCTGGCCCGCGTACGGGCCTTCGACGCGACCCGCCCGTGGCTGTGGGACGGGGCGGTCACCGCCACGTGGACGGTGGCCGCACTCGTCGACGCGACCGGCGGCTGGCGGACCACCGCCCAGGACCCCTCCGTGCCGTCCTGGCTCGTCGTGGCGACCACGCTGGCCCTCGTCCTCCCCCTCCACCTGCGCCGGCGCCGGCCCGTGGGCGCCCTGGCCGCCATGGCCTGCGGGGCGCTCGTGAGCACCGTCTCAGGGGCCTTCCTGCAGTCCGCGTACCTCCAGGCGATCCCCCTCTTCCACATTGCCCTGAACCGCCCCCCGCGCGGACTGCTGTGGTCGACGGCACTGCTGGCCACGCCCCTGGCGGCGGGCGCGGTCCGCTTCCGGACCGACGCCTGGAACCAGCACCTCGCCCCCGCCCTGTGGGCGTACGCCCTGGTCGCCCTGCTCGGCATCGCGGTGCGCTCCCGTCGGGACGAACGGGCCCAGGAGGTGCGCCTGGCGGCTGCCGCCGAACGCACCCGCATCGCCCGGGAGATGCACGACATCATCGGCCACAACCTGTCCGTCATCACGGGGCTGGCCGACGGCGGCCGGTACGCCGCCGCCAAGAGCCCCGAACGCGCCGTACAGGCCCTCGACGCCATCGGCACCACGAGCCGCCAGGCCCTGGCCGAACTCCGGCGCCTGCTGGGCGTCCTGAGGGAGGACGAGGAGGAGTCGGCCGACCGCGCCCCCCAACCCGGCCTCGCGGACCTCCCCGCTCTGATCGACGGGGTACGGAGCGCAGGCCTCCGCGTCCACGCGGACCTGTCCGAGGCACCCCGACCCCTCGCCCCCGGCGCCGAACTGACGGTCTACCGCGTGGCGCAGGAAGCCCTGACGAACACCCTGAAGCACGCCGGCGAAGGGGCGGAGGCGCGCGTGACCCTCACGTACGCCCCGGAGGACCTGACCCTCACCGTGACGGACACGGGCAGGGGCCGGAGCGGGAGCACGGACCGGGGGCCCTCGGACCCGCCCCCGCGGCAGCCCCGGCCGGCGGGTCAAGGCCTGACCGGAATGCGCGAGCGCGCGGCGCTCTACGACGGCACACTCGAATGCGGCCCGCTTCCGGCCGGCGGCGGCTGGCGCGTCAGACTGCGACTTCCCCTGGAGGACACCCCCTCGTGACGACCGTTCTGATCGCCGACGACCAGCCGATGCAGCGGTTCGGCTTCCGGATGCTGTTGGAGAGCCAGGACGACATGACGGTCGTCGACGAGGCCGCGAACGGCACGGAGGCCGTCCGCCTGACCGACCGTCACCACCCGGACGTGGTCCTGATGGACATCCGCATGCCGGGCCTCGACGGCATCGAGGCCACGCGCCGCATCATCGCCGCGGGCGCCCGCACCCGCGTCCTGATCGTCACGACCTTCGACCTCGACGAGTACGCCTACGAGGGCCTGCGCGCCGGGGCGAGCGGCTTCCTGGTGAAGGAAGCACAGCCCGAGGAACTCCTCTCCGGCATACGCGCGGTGGCGAGCGGCGAAGCGGTGGTGGCCCCGACCCTCACCCGCCGCCTCCTCGACACGTACCTCCACCACCTGCCCGGCGCCTCGAAGACGTCCACTCCTGCCGCCCCGACCGTCCCGGAGGAGGACCCCCGCCTGTCGGCGCTGACGGACCGCGAGCGGGAGATCCTCACGGTCATCGGCCGGGGATGGACCAACACGGAGATCGCCACCCGCCTCCACCTCGCCGAATCCACGGTGAAGACGCACGTCACCCGCGTCCTCGCCAAGACCGGCTCCCGCGACCGCATCCAGGCGGTCATCCTGGCCTACGACACGGGCCTGGTGACGCCGGCTCAGTGAACCGCGACCACCTGTGAACGCAGGCCGGCCCGTGAACGCAGAAAAGCCCCGCACCATGAGGTGCGGGGCTTTCCCACAATGATTGTTCGGCGGCGTCCTACTCTCCCACAGGGTCCCCCC